>CAMXAV010000032.1 GCA_947179285.1 uncultured Helicobacter sp. | reverse complement strand
GACATGGACATTTTGAAAAACAGGCGCGAGGTTGAAATCATGGTTGCCTTCAAGATAGAGCACCTTGCGCTGCGCGGCGATGTTTTCGAGCCGCGCAATATGCGCCTTGTGCGGCGCAATGCTATGCGGCACATCGCCAAAGAGCATGTCGAAAATATCGCCCAACAGCACGAGCACAAAGGGCGAGCCGCGTTCTATCTCGCGTTCGACAAACGCGAGCGCGAGCTCGAATCCATTGTTTGCATGGTTTTGGTGGCAATCGGCAATGCAGATGAGCCGCGTTCCAATCTCGCCGATATTATGGGACATACGCAACCATTGGCAAGCCGAGCGTGTCGTCTAGCCCGCACATCAGATTCGCGTTTGCCACAGCTTGCGAGCTCGCGCCGCGCAAGAGATTGTCGATTGCCGTATTTATCCACAAATCCTTGCCCTTTTGCTGCACAAAAATATCGCAAAAATGCGTGCCCGCGACATCTTTAATGCGCACAGGCTCGTTGCGAATGCGGATAAACTTCTCGCCCAAATAGCAATCGCGCAGAATCGATTCCGCGTCAATGGGCGCAAGCAGCCGCACAAAAGCCGAAACGAGCATGCCGCGCGTGAGCGGAACGAGGTGGGGGATAAACCGCACAGGCGCATGGCATTTGCCAAAAAGCTCGAGTTTCTCGGCAATCTCGGGCTCGTGGCGATGAGATAGCGGCGAATAGGCGAAGAGATTCTCGTTGATAGTCGCAAAATGCGTGTTGTTGCTCAAGTTCTTGCCCGCGCCGCTCGTGCCGCTCTTTGCGTCAATATACACCGAGCTTTGCGGGTCGATATAGGGCGCAAAGGGCAGAATCCCGAGCAAGGAAGCGGTGGGGTAGCAGCCAGGGTTGGCGACAAGCCGCGCCTTGCGCGCAAGCGCGCGCTGCCATTCAACAAGCCCATAGACGGCATGTTCGAGATTCTCTTTGTCGATATGCTCGGTGTAGTGCTGCTCGTATGTTGGCGCGCGCAGGCGATAGTCCGCCGACAAATCGACAACCTTAAGCCCGAGCGCGAGCGCCTCTTTGGCGCATTCCATCGCCTTTTTGTGCGGCAGGGCAAGGAACAAAAGCTCGCAACATTCCCGCGCCTCGCGCATGTTTGCCACATGCACAGGCTCTTTGCAGATTCCCTCCAAGCTCTTGTGCAGGCTCGATAGCTCCTCGTAGCTCTCGCTCCCTGCACAATACGCGAGCGTGAAAACGGGGTGCGCAAGCAGAATCTTGATGAGCTCCAAGCCCGTATAGCCGCTCACACCGATGATTCCAACATGTATCTTTTGCATTTTTTTCCTTTGCTTTGGGGGTATTATACCAAAGTCGGCATTAGTTTGTTTGTGCTAGAATCCTTGCAAATTCACGGCGGAGTGTGCGGGGAATGGAGTGGCTTTTGGTTGGTATCATCGGGCTATGCATGGGCTCTTTTGTGGCTGTGCTGTTCGTGCGAATCCCACAATCCCAAAGCCTGCTCACGCGCTCGCGTTGCCCCCTTTGCGGCACGCAATTGCGATTCTATCATCTCGTTCCGCTGCTTTCTTTCGCGTTTTTGCGCGGCAAATGCGCCTTTTGCCACGCAAACATCTCGCCGATGTATCCAATCCTCGAAGTCTTTGGCATGTGCATTTCTCTCGCGCTGTTTTGGCGCTTTGGGCTAAGTGGCGCGTACATCGTCTTGCTCGCGCTCTTTGCCGTGTTGCTCGCCGCTTCGGTCATCGATTGGCAATATGAACGCGTCTCGGGCACATTGCTCTTTTGCGGGCTTGGAATCGCTTATGCCTATTTGCTCTATGTCGATTCTGTCTATGCCATCTTAAATAGCCTCGATGTTGTCGGCGTTGTCGCGCTGCTTGCGATTGCGCTTTTTTCTATCAAGGGGCGCAAGAGCATTGGCGATGGCGACATTGTCGCTATCGCGCTTTCTTCGGCAATCTTGGGCTCGCAATACAACTACCTCGCCTTGTTTCTTGCCTCGGGCATGGCGCTGCTCTCGCTTCTTTCTGTGCAGCGCCAACGCATCGCGTTTATCCCGTTTTTGAGCATTGCGACATTCATGGTCTTGTTTTGGATTCCCTAATGCGAATCACACATCGCTATATCCTGCTGCACCTCGCGCAAATCTTTTTTTCGATTTTCTTTATCCTATTCTTCATCTCGTCCGTGATTCTGCTGATTAGAATCGCGACCGTAACATTCATCATCAAAATGAACTTTGTCGAATTTTTCTTGCTCTATTTCTATTCCATGCCTATCATGCTCTTTTTCGTGCTGCCCGTTACGTTCTTTGTCGCGTCTGTCGCAACGCTCGCGAATCTCTCGAAAGAATACGAACTCCCCGTGCTGTTTTCGCTCGGCTTCGCGCCGCGCTCGTTGTTTCGCATCTTCGCGCCGCTGTGCTTCTTGCTCTCGGTCATTTTGCTTGTGTTCTCGTTCGTGCTGATTCCAACGTCAAACGAGCTCTACCGCTCGTTTCTGAACCAAAAAAAGCAGAATCTTAACCTCAACCTCGAAGCCACAGACTTCGCCCAAAAGCTCGGCTCGTGGCTCGTTTATATCGGCGAAAAAGACGGCGAAAACTATAAAGACGTCGTGTTGTTTTCTAACAACAGCTTGCAACAAGAAACATTCATCATCGCCGATGCAATCGAGCTGCAAAGCAACCGCAACGCGCTCGAGATTCTGATTTTTAAAGGCAGCGTGTTTCTGAACAACCTAAGCCACATCGGCAAGATTGATTATGAAAAAATCATCAACCGCATCGCGTTTAGTGCCGAATCGGGACATCTCGACTTCATCGAATATTGGAAGAAAATTGGCGATGCGACAATCGAGGTTGTCGACAACGAGACGCACATGCGCAAAAACGAGGGCAAGAAAGTGTTGCGCAATTGTGCAACCTACCTGCTCGTGTCGCTCTTTCCGCTGATTTCGCTTGCGCTCATTCCGCTGCTTGGCGTCATGCACCCACGTTTCGCGCATTCCTATACCTATGTTTTCGTGATTGGAATCATCGGCGTCTTCTATGGCTGCGTGCATGTGGTCGCAACCTATTCCCCGCTTGTCGGGATTGTGCCCATGCTCTTGCTGTGGGCATGCGGCTCGTATCTGCTCTATCGGAGAAAAATTGCAAAATTTTTCTAAACTCTTAATCGCCACAATCGCCTATGACGGCAGCGCGTTTTATGGCTCGCAATCCCAGCCAAACCGCCCCTCTGTGCTTGGCAGCCTGCGCAATGCGTTCGCGTGTTGCGGGCTGTTTGGCAAGATTCTTTGCGCCTCGCGCACCGACAAGGGCGTGCATGCGTTGCGTAATGTCGTCTCAATCCCCCTGCCTTATGCGCCAAAGAATCTCGATGTGCTGCGCGCGCAGCTCAACAAACATCTTTTGCCGCATATTTGCGTTGTGTCGCTGCGCATTGCGCCAAGCGGATTCCACGCGCGTTTTGACGCAAAGGCGCGGCTCTATCGCTACATCATCGCGCCGCAAAAGCCCAATGTGTTCCAGAGTCGCTATGTACATTTCCATGATGTGCACGATTTTGGGCGCATTGCACGCGCAATCCGCATATTTGAGGGAATCCACGACTTCCGATTCTTCGCCAAGCAAAGCGAGAAAAACACGATTTGCGGCATGCACAAAGCCCATGCGTTTTGGTGGAATCGGTATGTTGTCCTAAGCTTCTTGGCGCGCGGATTCTTGCATTCACAAATCCGCTTCATCGTCCAAGCGCTGTTGTTGCACGACAGCGGGCGGCTAGGGCTTATAGAGCTGCACGAGCAGCTTGGCGCAACCAAGCGCCACACCTGCGCCCTCGCGCCGCCAAATGGGCTGTATTTGTGCCGCGTCTATTACTAGCTATGCGACATACGTGCTCGAGATTTTGCGCAAACGCGCGATGGAGCGGCGAATCACATCAATCGTATAATCAATCTCTGCTTCGGTGTTGTAGCGCGACAACGAGAATCGCACAGCCGTATGCGCGAGCTCTTTATCCGCGCCAATGGCGACCATGACGGGGTTTGCCTCGAGCGTCTCGGACGCGCATGCGCTGCCTGTCGAAGCCGCGATTCCAGCCTTGTTCAAATCCCACAACATCGACTCGCCCTCGATTCCGCGAATGCTGCATAGAATCGTGTTGGGAACGCGCAAGCTGCGCTCGCCCACGACCAAGACATCATCGATTTGCAACAGCGCATCTTCGAGCTTGTCGCGCAATCTGCGTACCTCTGTGTTCTCGAACCCAAGCGCCTCGACAGCTTCGCGAATCGCCGTTCCCATTGCGACAATATAGGGCACGTTGAGCGTGCCGCTGCGCCTGCCGTGCATGTGTTCGCCACCATGCAAGAGCGGCGTAAGCGGGATTCCCTCGCGGATATACAGCCCGCCAATGCCCTTTGGTCCATGAAACTTATGCGCCGAAAACGACAGCAAATCGACTTGCGCCTTTTGCACATCGACAGGGATTTTGCCAATCGCTTGCACGGCGTCTGTGTGGAACAAGATTCCGCGCGAGCGGCAGAGCGCGCCGATTTGCTCAATCGGGTGAATGAGCCCCGTTTCGTTGTTTGCCCACATAATCGACACAAGCCCCGTTTGCTCCGTCATCGCCTCGCGTACTTGCTCAACGCTGATGATTCCGTTCTTGTTGGGCGCAAGATAGGTTACATGCACGCCGAGTTCCTCGAGGAACTCACAGGTGGCGCGAATCGCGGGGTGCTCGACTTGCGTTGTGATGATATGATTCTTCTGCCCATGCCGCAAAAGGTCGAAATACACGCCCTTGAGCACCCAATTATTGCTCTCTGTCGCGCATGAGGTGATAATCACATCGTCTCTATCGCTCGCATTGATTGCGCCATAGAGGTCATCGAGCGCCTTGCTTAGCGCTGTGTGCGTCTCTGTACCAAATTTATGCAAAGAATTAGGGTTGCCATATTTGCGTTCTAAGAAAATCTCCATATCCGCATGCGCTTGCTCGGAAAGCTGCGTGGTTGCGTTGTTGTCAAGATACACTCCATTAGGAAATGGGCATGTCATTGTGTCTCCTTTTGTCGTTCAATGCCGCCGAATCTATCCTAAAATGCTTTGGATAACCTTAAAAATGAGCCAAATTTCTTGCCCGATTGCACTCGCGAGCAGACTTAATAAAGATTAAGGCACGATAGACTAGAATCAATGCCAAAAAAGGATAGGCATGCAATCAAAAGCTTGGAAATTTGGCGACAATGTCGACACAGACGTGATTATTGCCGCTCGCTACCTCAACACAAGCGACCCAACATTTTTAGCAAAGCACATCATGGAAGACGCACGTCCCGACTTTGTGCAGCTCATCAGCGCGGGCGACATCATCGTTGCGGGCGAAAACTTTGGCTGCGGCAGCAGCCGCGAACATGCGCCTGTGGCGCTCAAGGCGGCGGGCGTGCGCTGCGTGATTGCCAAGGGCTTTGCGCGCATTTTTTATCGCAACGCCTTCAACACGGGCTTCTTGATTCTCGAGCTCCCTCAAGCAGACGAAATCAACGAGGGCGACACGCTCACAATCGATATGCAAAAAGGCACAATCACCAATCTCACACAACAAAAAACCTACACCTTCACACCCATGCCGCCCTTTATGAACGAGCTCTTGCAAGCAGGCGGGCTGATTGAATACGCGAAAAAAACACTAGGAGAACATTGATGTCCCATTATAAAGTAGCCATTATCAAGGGCGATGGAATCGGTCCAGAAGTCATTGATGAAGCCAAAAAAGTGCTAGACGCCGTGTCGTATGCGCATCATTTCACACTCGATTATCATGACTATCTCTTGGGCGGCGCGGCGATTGACCGCGTTGGCGTGCCGCTGCCCGATGAAACGCTCAAGGGGTGTATGCAATCTCAAGCCGTCTTGCTCGGCGCTGTTGGGGGCGAGAAATGGGATTCTCTCGAATCTCATCTGCGCCCAGAGGCGGGGCTCTTGGGCTTGCGCAAGGCGCTTGATGTGTATGCAAACCTGCGCCCGGCTGTTGTGTATGACGAGCTCATCGGCGCGAGCACGCTCAAGCCCGAGGTGATTAGCGGCACAGACATTATGGTCGTGCGCGAGCTCACAGGCGGAATCTATTTCGGGCAGCCGCGCGCCAAAGAGGAAAATAGGGCTTACAACACGATGATTTACACGCGCGAAGAAGTGCGCCGCGTGGCAAAGATTGCGTTCGACATCGCAATGGGGCGCAAGAAGCGCGTATGCAGTATCGACAAGGCAAATGTGCTCGAGGTCAGCCAGATGTGGCGCGAGGAAGTCAGCGCGCTTGCAAAGGAATACCCCGATGTGAGCCTCACGCACATGTATGTCGACAATGCCGCCATGCAGCTCATTCGCAACCCTAAGCAATTTGATGTGATTGTAACGGGCAATCTGTTTGGCGATATTTTGAGCGATGAAGCAAGCATGTTGAGCGGCTCGATTGGGCTTTTGCCCTCTGCCTCGCTCGGTAGCCAAGTGGCGCTCTATGAGCCCATTCATGGTTCAGCGCCCGACATTGCCAAACAAGGAATCGCCAACCCCATCGCGACAATCGCGAGCGCGGCGATGATGTTGCGCCATTCGTTTGGGCAAGAAGAAGCCGCGAAGGCGATTGAAAACGCGATTATCAAGGCGCTCAAGCAGGGCTACCGCACGCCCGATATTGCGTCTTTTGGCGCAAAGAATCTATGCTCGACCGATGATATGGGAAGCCTGATTGCCGACCTTGTCTCAAAAGGAGAATAGATGAGTGCCAAAGCGCCAACAACGGTTACGCTCGCCTCTATCTATGAGCTGCAAGGGCGCAAGAACGAGGCGCTCGAGATTTATAAAGATGTCCTAAAACGAGACGCGAACAACCAAGAGGCAAAAATCGCCATACGGCGGCTTTCGGGCATTCGCCAAGAGTTCAAAAACGTCAACGAAGAGATGAAAGATTTTTTCATCAAAATGGACACAGAAGTTGAATTTAACGAGTTTGAAAGGTGGTTAGTGAAGCTATGGAACTAAAAGAAGCGATACTCTCAACGCTTGCAGGAATGCATGAAGACGCGCCTAGCAG
>CAMXAV010000031.1 GCA_947179285.1 uncultured Helicobacter sp. | reverse complement strand
GCTTCGCCCGTGATGCGCATGATTCCGTCATCGCGATAATAAAAATCGGACGCGCCAAACTTGCTCCTAAGCTTTTCGAGATTGTCTTCGGTTAGGTGCGTGAGTATGCGTTCTTGCGTCTTTGGGTCGGTGAATAAAACAAGTTGCTTGTTGCCGGGGCGGACATATTGCCCCTTCCCCGAACCCTTGAACTCAAAGGTTTTGAATGGGCTGCGTCTGGCGAGATACATCTCAATCGATGTGTCCTCCACATCTCCAGAGTTTTTGAAGTTTTCCATGTCTTTCTTTGCCTCTGCCTCCATTGCGGCTTTGCTAAGCCTCGTGTAGCGCTTCTTGTTGTCGCGGATAGCAGCCGAAAAAATGCTTGTTTCTTGGACATTGAAACGGATTGCAGATGTTGCGGGAGAAGCGATTGCCATGTCTTGTCTCCTTTTGGTCATTTGTCTGGCACATGTTTGAGAGTATATCGGCAAAAACGAAGCGGAGTTGAAGCGCATGTGGCTAAGGTTGCGCGCCCGAAAAATGTATAGAATCACAAAAGTTTCCATTGTCATTGCGAGCGAGCGGCGCGAGCGTGGCAATCGACAGGCAAAGAATCCCGAGTGAGCATTCAAAGACGGTGGATTGCTTCGCTTACGCTCGCAATGACGATGATTTGGAGATTCATAGGGCTCTTAAAACACAGATTCAGAGTTTCAACAAACAAAAAGCAGAGATTGGCTAGAATCATTGCGCCCGCTGTTGCCTTATGCGGGCACGCGGGCTATCCCAAAATTGAAGGAGGCTAGCATGTCGCGCAAACGACTTGTGAAGCGTCCTATCCGAAGATTATATCTCAAAATCAAGCTTTTTTGGCTGAAATTTGAGATTCTAATCAAACGATAGACGTAGCTAGCCCCGCGATAGGGGCTAGCGGCTTCTTTTGTTTGGATTAGCCTGACGTTTTGGAATCCCCAAAAACACATCATGCCATATCGGCATGCAAATGGTAGCGATTACAATGCAAACATTGAAACAAATAGCCCCGAAAAACTCCATTTTTGCGGAGATTCTCTTTGTTTGCCTCGATGATATTGCATTTCTCGCCATTATTGATAATTATATTGTTATAATTGCAAAAGATAAGATTGTTTTCGAGCCCACGTTTCCGAATATCGCGCCAACCGACATAATCGATGAATTGGCAAAAATCATTGCAGCAATGCGGCACATATTCTTGCTGCTGCCCGCGATATGACGGCGTTTTGTGTTGCAGCTCGTGCAGAATCTCGCGCGGCATTGTTTCGGGAATGTCGTCCCAATAATCATAAAAATCGCCGCAAAATTTTTCTGCCGCCCTGCCGCTGCTCACGCATTCGGGGCACAGAATCTCGACATTTTCTTCGCAATAAAACATGCCCGTATAGACGAGCGGGAGCACTCTGCCGCAACATTCGCAGGGAAGGTCGCTGATGTTTTGCTCAAAAAATCTATCGCGGATACTGTCGTTTATATATCGAAACTTTGGAAGTTCCATGTAGTTTTGCCTTTCATTCTAATGTTTTTTGGTTCTACTGTTAGAATAATTCCAAGTTTTGGTTAATAGAATGTAAATCATCGCGCAAACCCGCCGCCCATCTTGTGTCGCGACTCGGCATAGATTGTTACACATTTTCTGTTACAATCGGCTTTTTCATAAGGATATGCAATGCACAAAGACGCTTTGACACTCGGAATCGACATCGGCAGCACAACGGCGAAGATTGCGCTGCTTGACGGCGATTCTATTCTCTATAAAAAATATGAAAGACACTATTCCAAAGTGCGCGAAAAGAGCATTGAGCTCATACACGAAATCGCGCCGCTTATTGGCGAGCGGAATCTGCGCGTTTGCATCTCGGGCAGCGCGGGGCTTGGGATTAGCAAGGCGAGCGGAATCGATTTTGTGCAAGAGGTGTTTGCAACGGCAGAGGCGGTTGGATTCCTCGCGCCAGACACAGACGCCGTGATAGAGCTTGGTGGCGAAGACGCCAAGATTTTGTTCCTCACAGGCGGCACAGAGGAGCGCATGAACGGCTCATGCGCGGGCGGCACGGGCGCGTTTATCGACCAAATGGTAACGCTTCTTGCCATTAGCGCCGAAGAATTTGACGCGCTCTCGCTGCAATGCAAAAAAATCTATCCCATCGCCTCGCGTTGCGGCGTGTTTGCCAAAACCGATGTGCAGCCGCTGCTCAATCAGGGCGTAAACAAAGAAGACATCACAGCAAGCATTTTTCAGGCTGTCGTCGACCAGACGATTACGGGGCTCGCGCAAGGGCGCAAGATTGCGGGCAAGGTGATGTTTCTTGGCGGACCCTTGTTTTTCTACAAGGGCTTGCAAAGGGCTTTTGCGCAAACGCTCAAGCTCGATAGCGAGCATGCGCTTTTTCCCGACTATGCGCCCTATTCTGTCGCCATTGGTGTCGCGCTGTGCGCGCGCAAGAGCGAGAAGATGTTCAGCTGCCAAAGCCTCATTGACGCGCTCCAAGAATCCAAAAATGTCGCCTCGCGCAACAAATATCTTGAGCCGCTGTTTGAATCGCCCCACGATTTCGAGGACTTTATCGCGCGGCATGAGAGCGCAAGTGTCGATGAAATCGACATCGACACGGCGTTTGAGCAAAACGGAGAGCAGAAAATCGATGTTTTCGTTGGAATCGACTGCGGCAGCACAACGACAAAGCTTGTCGTGCTCGATTCGCAAAACCGCATCGTGTATCAATATTACGATTCCAACCGCGGCAACCCCACGCATGTGATTTACGAGCAGCTCACGCATCTCTATGCGCATTTTGGCGAGCAGATTCGCATTCGCGGTAGCGCCGTAACAGGCTATGGCGAGGAGCTCATCAAGGCGGGATTCAACCTCGATTCGGGGCTTGTCGAGACGATGGCGCACCTGAAGGCGGCGCAATATTTCAACCCCAATGTCGACTTTATCATCGACATCGGCGGGCAGGACATCAAATGCTTCTTTATCCGCAACGGCATGATTGATTCGATTATGCTGAATGAGGCTTGCAGCTCGGGCTGCGGCAGCTTCATCGAGACTTTCGCACGCTCAATGGGCTATGATGTCGCCACGTTCGCGCGGCTTGGGCAGCAGTCCAAACACCCTGTCGAGCTCGGCAGCCGCTGCACGGTGTTTATGAACAGCTCGGTCAAAGAGGCGCAAAAAGAGGGCGCGTGCATTGAGGACATCTCGGCGGGGCTGTCGATGAGCGTTGTGAAAAACGCGATTTATAAGGTCATTCGCGCAAAAGACGCAGACGACTTGGGGCGGCAGATTGTCGTGCAGGGCGGGACGTTTTTGAACAATGCCGTGTTGCGCAGCTTCGAGAAAGAGATTGGCAGAAATGTTGTGCGCCCCAAAATCAGCGGGCTCATGGGCGCGTTTGGCGCGGCGCTGTTTGCCAAAAGCCTCAATCTTTCCGATTCGACGATTCTAAAACAGGACGATTTGAAAAACTTTGCGCATAGTGCCGCCGCGACAAATTGCAAGATTTGCGGTAATCATTGCAATCTCACGATTAATAAATTCAGCAATGCGCAGGGCGCAAAAAAGTTTATCTCGGGCAATCGTTGCGAAAAGCCGCTCGGGATTAAAAAAATGCAATCTCTGCCTAATATGTATGAATATAAATTGAACAAGCTTCGGGACTTGATTGCGTATAAAGATTATGATAAATCCAAACTCACAAAAGGCAAAGTCGGGATTCCGCTTGGGCTTAATATGTATGAGAATCTGCCCTTTTGGCATACGCTTTTAAGTGAGCTGGGCTATGAAGTCGTTGTTTCCGACATGACAACGCGGCAGACATTCACGCAAGGGCAATATAGCATTCCGAGCGACACGGTGTGCTACCCCGCAAAGCTCTTGCATGGGCATATCGAGAATCTGCTCGCAAAGGGCATTGAGACGATTTTTTATCCGTGCATGAGTTATAATTTTGAAAGCAGCGAGAGTCATAAAGATTCGAGCACAAATAGTTATAATTGCCCCGTTGTGGCGTATTATCCCGAGCTTTTAGCGGCAAATGTCGATAAGTTGCGTTCTGTGCAGTTTTATTATCCTTATATGGGCTTGCACAAGAAAGATGACTTTTTCAAAAAAAGCGTGAAGTTTTTTACGCAAGAGCTCGACCCAAACCACAAAAACGATTTGCTCGCAAAATCGATGAGTTTTTTCACGCGAAGCCTCAAGGCAAGGCAAAAAGAATTTCAAGTCGCGCTCGACAAAGCCTACCAATTCCGCGAGGCATGGATTGATGATATTAAGCAGCAAGGCGCAAAGATTGTGCAAAGAATCACAGACGAGAATCTGAAGGCGATTGTGCTTTGTGGGCGACCCTATCATATCGACCCCGAGATTCATCATGGCATTGATAAACTCATTAATTCGTTGGGGCTCGTTGTTTTGAGCGAAGATTCGATTGCGCATTTAGCCGAAGCAAAGAATCTGCAGATTCTAAACCAATGGAGCTACCATTCGCGGCTCTATAACGCCGCCGAGTTTGTGTGCAAGCGTCAAAATATCGAGCTCGTGCAGCTCGTGAGCTTTGGTTGCGGAATCGATTCGATTACGACCGATGAAGTACGTTCTATCCTAGAATCGCATGGCAGATTCTATACGCAACTTAAGATTGACGAGATTAGCAATTTGGGCGCTGTGAAGATTCGGATTCGCAGCTTGCTTGGCGCTATGGAAGAACGATTGCAACAAGTCCAAAACCAAAATATGCAGCAAGTCCATAGCCGATTCATTGTTGCTTCAGCGCCAAATCTTTTGCGCCCCCAAACGCCCAAAAATTTTGCGAGGGCGCTAGAAACAAGCGACTAGAAAAACAAAAGGAGAAAAGATGTTAGATTCTACAAAACAGCATGAAAATGCTCATTTACCACATATCCAATCATGGAGCACGCAGGCGCATGATTCTAACTTTGTCAAAGTCAAAGAACGTGAAATCATCAAAGTCCCTTTTACCGAAGAGATGAAAGAAACGCATACGATTCTTGTCCCGATGATGCTGCCCATTCATTTTAAATTTTTGGTCAATATCTTACGTTTGCATGGCTATAAAGCAGAGCTTTTGCATAATGACGGCAAGGCTGTTGTGAATGAAGGGCTTAAGAATGTGCATAATGACACTTGCTACCCCGCATTGCTCGTGATTGGGCAGATGATTGACGCGCTCAAAAGCGGGCAATGGGATTTGAGCAAAGTCGCGCTGCTCATCACGCAAACTGGCGGCGGCTGCCGCGCGAGCAATTATATCTATTTGCTGCGCAAGGCGCTCAACAAGGCTGGTTTTGGCGAAATTCCCGTGATTTCGCTCAATTTTAGCGGGCTCGAGACGGGGCAAGGCTTTCGCGTTACGCGCCCGATGTTGCAAAACCTGCTTTCGGGTGTCGTGTATGGCGACTTGCTCATGCATATTGCCAATCAATGCAAGCCCTATGAAAAACATCAAGGCGATACGGACGCAATGATTGATAAATGGGTTACGCGAATCACAACTCCGGGGACAAATCAGGGGCTAACAAATTATAAGGCGCTCAAGAAAGACACCCGAGCGATTCTCGAAGATTTCGCCTCGATTCCTATGGAAGTAGACAAAAAAGTCAAGGTTGGAATCGTGGGCGAGATTTATATTAAGTTTTCGCCGCTTGGCAATAATAATCTCGAGGATTTCTTGCTCGCCGAGAATTGCGAAATTGTGATACCGGGATTCTTGGATTTTTGCCTCTATTGCATTAACGATACCTTGATTGAAACTAAGCTTTATGGTGGCAAGCTCACAACGAAAATGATTTATCATGTTGTGTATGAATATTTTTGCAAAAGACAAAATGATATGATTAAAGCGATTAAAAAACATGGCGTCTTTCGAGCGCCCTCGAGCTTTAAACACACCAAGTTGCTTGTCGATGGCTATGTAAGTCAGGCGATGAATATGGGCGAAGGTTGGCTCTTGACAGCCGAAATGCTCGAACTCATCGAACAAGGCGTGAATAATATCGTCTGCGCCCAACCCTTTGGCTGCTTGCCAAATCATATCGTTGGACGAGGTATGATGAAAACGATTAAAGAAAAGAATCCGCAGAGTAATATTGTGTCTATCGATTATGACCCGGGCGCAACGAAAGTCAATCAAGAGAATCGCATTAAACTCATGTTGAGCAATGCCAAGAAAGAGCTAGAATATGCGGCGATGTTAGACGCGCAAAAGCCCGTTATGGAATTGCAAAAGGCGTAGTCTAAGACGAGGGCTATACTTATGGAGGTGCGACTTTAGTCGCACTCATTATATTTGATGTGTGCGATTGAAATCGCACCTCCATTTGTTATGTTGAGCGAAGCGAAACATCTTGTCATTGCGAGCGTTCGTAAGAACGCGTGGCAATCAACGAGTAAAGAATCCTAGAATCATAAAGGATTCCA
This sequence comes from uncultured Helicobacter sp., assembly GCA_947179285.1. GTDB lineage: Bacteria > Campylobacterota > Campylobacteria > Campylobacterales > Helicobacteraceae > NHYN01. The sequence continues at coordinate 638 of CAMXAV010000031.1, read as the reverse complement.
TAACGGTTGATTGCTTCACTTGCAACAACAAATATATGTAAATACCCTAACCATTCGAGATAATCCCCGCGATAAGAGAACCAAAAAGCGCGACAATATAGGCGCATACGCTCGTTAAAAGAAACAAAAAGACAATATATTTCAACCCGCCCGCTTCTTTGCCAAAAACCACCGTTGCGGCAAGGCAGGGATTATAAATCATGATAAAAAGAATAAACGCAACGGCGGTTTGCAACGGAATCGCGTTTTTGATAATCTCCATAAGTGTTTCGCTTTCTTCGTCAATATCACTGCCGAGCGAATAGAGCACGCCCATTGTCGAAATCACGACCTCTTTTGCAGCCAATCCGCTTAAGAGCGCCACGCTCATGCGCCAATCAAATCCAAGTGGCGCAAAGATGGGCTCAATCAGCTTTCCCGTCATTCCGAGATAGCTATTTTCAATCAGCGATTCTTCGAGCGCAAATGTAAGTTTTTCTTTTGCTTCTTCATCATGCGTTTGTTCGATTTTGTTTTGATAAACCGCTTTTGTCTCTGCGTGGATTGGATACGAGCTCGCAAACCAAATCAACATAGAAGCCGCCAAGATAAAAGTCCCTGCCTTTTTAAGATACATCTTTGCTTTTGTTTCAATTCAC
>CAMXAV010000030.1 GCA_947179285.1 uncultured Helicobacter sp. | reverse complement strand
TTTTTGCTTCTCCGCGTCGCGCTCTTAGCGTGCGCGCATGCCGAAGCGCCGTAGCTGCTTCCACCCAATGGCGCGCAAAAACGGGCAGACGCGCCGAAAGACATGCCCATTCGTGTCCAAACGCATGATAGATACTCGCTCTGCTATACCGCACAATTTTCGCTAGGCGCAGAGCATCATTCCTATCTCGGAATCCTCAATTGCAATGTCCCCGAGGCAAAGCCCGCGCGATACGATGTCTTTGGGCGCTTGGCGTTTCATATCAACAAAACATGGGTTTGTATCACAGCGCCGAGCTCTGTGGCAGAATCGAGGCGGGAATGGGACTATCTCTACCTAAGCCCATGCGTTTTGAACGACACGAGGCAGCAATGGAAAATCAAGAATGGAAGCTTTTGGAGTCTCGATGATTTTTATAGCATCAAAGATGACGGGAGCTATCTCTACGCCGTGTGGTTCAAAGACACGCACTTTCAGACGCACACGCTCGATTCGAGCATGCGGCAATGGCAGAACACGCTTGCCACGCCCCCGACTCTTAGCATTGTGATGTATCTTGGGTGGGATTTGAACACGCGCGATGGCAACCAACGTTATTTTTTGCAAAACAACCTCTCCGACAAAAGCACAATGCCATTGTATTACAACCTCGAAAGTGGGCATATTGCGCAATACAATCCGCTTGTGCCCGACCTTGATTGCCTCTATTCGCGCTTAGGCGACACAAAAAATGCATGGGATTGGGCAGTATGGGGAACATGCGATGATTCCAAGCCACCGCCAAAGAATCAAGCCTTTTGGAAGCCGATTCTTGTTGGCAATCGGCATATCGCGCTCGAAGACAACGCGGGCAATCTTTTGCGACTGACGCGCTATGGAATCTATTGGGGCGTTCCTTATGTCGCAACTAAACAATACATCGAGACAGACACGAGCAATAGCCCAACCTCGCTATTCCTAATCCCCCACGAAATGCAAGATTGGCTGCGCTTCATCGCGGCAAATGTGGGTAAAAATCTCCGCTCTTGCCCCGCGAGCGGGCATAGCGCCGCCTTGCTCCAGCCCCCGCCCGCCTTTCCGCCAGATTTCCGTCTCACGCCCGATTGGGAACAGCGCCTGCTCGATATTATCCGCACGACTGATAGCAGCGGAGAATCGATTGGCATTTGCGGCGTTTGTTTGCTGCATTCCTTCCAAATCGCCGCCGAGCTTCTCGAAGACCCCCACCACCCACGCACAAGCGGCGGCTATTTTTTCGATGCGATTCCCGACACGAATCCGTTCGATTCGTTCTATGAGCGCAACTCGATTCTATACACCACCTTTCGCGACATCTCGCAATACTACACACGCACGCTCGCCGAGCCAGAAGACGCCTTTTTGCAAACGGCAGATAGGGCATTTGCGGGCACAATCTCGATGTTGCCGCAATACAATTGGCAGCGGCTAGGCACAGCGATAGACGATGATGACATCGATTCGCTGCTGCGCTCGATGTTGGGCGCGCCAGCGGGCACGCTCTTTATCGTCAATCTCGGGCGCGTTGCCGAGGGGCAAACAAATGTGGTCGGGCATTCCGTTGTCGCAATCCGCACAAACGATGGAATCATCAGCATTCCAACCAACGCACGCACGATGACGCAACAAAGGTTTCGCACGCGCACAGCGCCAGCAAACGACATAGACGGGCTTCGCATGCGCCTTAGCCTTCGTGGCACGCGCATGCTGCAAATCGTTGCGCTCGATGTCATAGAGGTGCGCAATGCCTATCACAACCCGTTTGAGCAGATGCTCTCGCTGTCTAACTGCACAGGCGAGGGCGAAGACAGGCGCGGCAGCGGCGCGCTGCCTGCGGCGCTGTGGGTCAATCAATGCGGCAGCGGCGCGCGTTGTGAATAGCGCCTAGCCCTTGCCTGCCCGCAATGCCGCATAGACATCATGCGCGGCGCGCGTGTCGAGAACCTGCCCAAGCTCCTCGAGGCTCGCAGAAGAAAGCGCCTCGAAACTGCCAAAGAAATCGAGCAATCGCTTCAGCTTCGCCTTGCCCAGCCCGCGAATCTGCAACACATCGAGCTGCAAATCCTGCTTGCGCTTCTTGTTGCGGTGGTAGCTAATCGCGAATCGATGCGCCTCGTCTCGCAATTTTTGCAAGAATTGCAAGCGCCTATCAGACGGCGCGAGGCGCAAAGCCTCATCTTGCGTATAAATCACATCAAAGCTCGCGCCCTTCGCTCTGTGCGCCTTGCTGTCGAGCTTTTCTTTGGCGATTCCAAGCACCTCAACATGCGCGCAAAAACTCTGCAGAATCTCAAGCGCGATAGCAACCTGCGCCTTCCCGCCATCGAGCAGCCACAAATCGGGCGGCGGCTCGGTCGCGAAGCCTTGCGCGCGGCGGCTCAACATCTCGCGCATGTTCGCATATTCATCGAAATGGTGCAGCTCATAGCGGCGATACGATTCTTTATCAAACTCCAAGCGATTGCTCACAATCATACTCCCCACAGCGGCTTGCTTTTGAAAATGGCTCACATCAAAACACTCGATTCGAATCGGCATGTTTTCGAGCCCAAACGCGCAAAGCCCCTCGAGCACGGAATCATCATCACGCGCCGCAAGCAGGCGCAAGTTTTCGAGCGCGTTTGCCGCACACAGCGCGAGCAGCTCTTTTTGATAGCCCGCGCGCGCGGTGGTTAGGGCGATTCTGCCGCAATGTGTGTGGATATGATTCTGCAAAATCTCCTTGTCTTGCAGCTCGATAGGCAGAAGAATGCTTTTGGGCGCAAGCGGCAGCGGCGCGCTGTATCGGTTTAGAATCGCGCGCACAAAGAGTTCTTCTTGCTCAAACTCGCCGCGCAAACTCTCTTGCGCGCTCGAGACAATACGCCCGTTGCGCATAAAGAGCCACACGAGCAAGCATTCTTTGCCGTCTTTGGCGACATTGAGAATGTCGATGTCATGCAGCTTTGCGAGGTCGATTTGCGAGTGAATCTCGAGGCTTTGGAGCACGCGGATTCTGTCGCGCAGCTCGCATGCCTCCTCAAATCGCTCCTGTTCCGAATATGCAAACATCTTTGCTTGCAATTGCGGCACAAGCAATGTTGGGTTTTGCAACCACACAAGCGCCTGTTCGAGGTGTTTGCGATACGCATGCGCCTCGATTCCGCCCTCGCATGGCGCAGAACACTTTTGCAGCTGGGCAAACAAGCATGCCTTCTTGCCGCGCAAGCAGCTCTTGCTTTGCGCAAGCGGCAGCAGCTCGTAGATAGATTTGAGCAAATCGCTCGCGCCCTTTGTGTAGGGTCCAAAATAGCGCACGCCCCTTGCCTTTAGAATCTTGCGCGTGATTTCGAGGCGCGGGAAAGCGTCTTTGTCGTTGTAATAGATATACGGATATGTCTTGTCATCGCGCAACAAGATATTATACTTGGGCTTGAGCTGCTTAATGAGCGAGTTTTCGAGCAAAAGCGCGTCATGCTCGGTGTTTGTGAGCAGATAATGCAGGCTCTTCGTCTCGCTTATCATCTTGTGGATTCGCGGCGAGAGGTTGGGCGCGGGCGCAAGCGGATTCTGCCGAAAATAGCTATGCACACGTTTTTTGAGATTCTTCGCCTTGCCGACATACAAGAGTCGCTGCGATGAATCGAAAAACTCATAGACGCCACTTGTTGTCGGAATCTCGTGTAGAAGCGCTTCGAGGCTCATTTTTTACTCGTTAATGCGGCGATAAAAGTCCTCTTCGCCCTCGAGCTCTGCGAGGCGATGATGGCGCAACACGATGTCGCGCCATTCCTCAAACAAGCGCGCAATGTCAGAATCTGTCGCGAGATTCCTAAACGCGCCCTCGGCGTTTTCGCAATAGCGAAAGCCCTTGTCGCTTTGCGCATGCGCGGCGTTGTCGCGGCTTGGGACATAGCGGCTGTCGAAGACCACTAGCTTTTCGATTGCCTGCACAAATGCGAGCTCTTCGGTTTTAATTGCTTTTAAAGCCTTTTTTATTGTATTCTCATGGTATTTAAACTCTTTGATATAGGCAGGGTGGCGCACGGCGATTTTGAGCGTTTGGGAATCGAGCTTGAAGCAAAAGACTTTGGGCGCAAGAGACGGAAAGAAGCGCTCGAACAAGAGCATGAGCAGATGATGCTCGCGCAATTTGCGCAACGAAGGGAATTTGTAGAGATGCTGGATAAGATGATATGCTGTTTTCATGTTGGCATTATAGCCTATTTGAGCCTCTTTGTGTTTGGCTGCGGAATCAAGCAGAATCCCTATTACAAAACCCCGCCCGAAACGCCGCAAGAATTGTTCCGCCTGCCCAACAACGAAACGGGAGTGCAAAGAGTTCCGGGCGTGCCGCTGCTTGACGAAGACACACTCAAACCCAAAACGCGAGAGGACAATGGCTTATCATTATGATGTAATTATTATCGGCGCTGGTGTCGCGGGGCTGTATGCCGCGTTGCAAATTGGTCGGCAAAAAAAGGTTCTAATTCTCTGCAAGGCGCAGCCGTGGGATTGCAACACATTCTATGCGCAAGGCGGAATCGCCGTTGCCAAAGACAAAGACGATATTCTTTTGCATATCCAAGACACGCTGAATGCGGGCGCGGGAATGTGCGACACGCAGAATGTCGAGATTATGAGCATTCAGAGCCTCGAGGTGCTCGATGATTTGATTGCCCGCGATGTGCCGTTCGACAAAGACGAGGCGGGCAATCTGCTTTTTACCAAAGAAGCGGCGCATTCGACAAACCGCATTATCCACGCCGGCGGCGATTGCACAGGCAGGGTGCTGCACAGCCATTTGATTACGCAGATTCCGCATACGCTTTGGAAAAATGCGACCGTAACCGAGCTGCTCATTCACGAAAACCGCTGCTATGGCGTGAATGTGCTAACCAAACGCGGCAACTATAACCTATATGCGCGCGATGTCATCATCGCCAGCGGCGGCGTTGGCGGGCTGTTTGAGATGCACACCAACGCGCACACAGTCGCGGGCGAGCTGCATGGCATGATTTTGGAAAATGGGCTTAGGCTCTGCGATATGGAGATGTTGCAGTTTCACCCCACGGTGTTTGTGCAGACCACACGCGCGCGCAAGCCGCTGCTTAGCGAGGCGTTGCGTGGCGAGGGCGCGCAGATTGTCGACAAAGACAAGCGGCGATTCTTGTTTGATTACGATTCGCGCGGCGAGCTCGCCCCGCGCGACACCGTTGCACGCGCCATTTATGACTATCAGCAAAAATACAATGCCGAAGTTTTCTTGGACGTGTCGATGTTTCGCGAACATTTTTTTGAAAAGCGCTTTCCAAATATTGCGCGCACATTGCATGGCTTTGGGTATAGCTGCTACGACCCGATTCCGATTTCTCCAGCGTTTCACTATTGTATGGGCGGAATCGCAACCGACACAAATGGTAAGGTTTTGGGAATGGAGAATCTTTATGCGATTGGCGAGGCGGCGCACACGGGCGTGCATGGCGCAAATCGGCTTGCGAGTAATTCGCTGCTCGAGGCGCTCGTTTTTGCGCGGCGCGCCACGCTCGAGATTCTGAACAAAGAGGCTTCGACATGGAAAATGCAAGAGTTTCAGCCGCATAAGGATATTTTGGAATGCGAGTATGACGCAAACCTGAAACAAATTTTACGCAAGCTTATGTGGAACAAGGTGGGCATTATTCGCAAAAAAAGCGCGTTGCTCGAGGCGCTTGGCGGGGTTGAGGTGATGCTCCAAAGCCACATTGGGCGGCTCTTGCGCCTGCGGCTGCTCACCGCGAAAAATATCATCGAAAGCGCGCTTTTGCGCGAGGAATCGCTGGGCGCGCATTGTTTGGTGGGGTGATTAGGCAACATAATGCGCTTTTATGTTGGAATAAAATGTCGATTTGACGAAAAATGATATAAGGCAGGCACATGACCGCTCAAAGAGAAAATGAAATTGCTGCGATTGCAGAACAGATTCTTATGCGATATGGTAATCATACCTTTCCGATTGACCCAATTCCTATTGCAGAAAAAATAGGGCTTAGTGTTTGGCAGGCAACCTTGCCGCGCGATGTGTCGGGGCAAATCCTCTATAAAGAGAAAAAAATTTTTATAGAAAAATCAGACCATATCTATCGGCAAATTTTCTCAATAGCGCATGAATTGGGACATTTTTTGTTACATAATGATGGCACAAGCCATATCTCTAAAAGAGATTTAACGACAAAACAAGGCACAGATTCTAAAGAAATTGAGGCGAATCATTTTGCGGCATGTTTGCTCATGCCAAAAGACGAGGTACAACGTATGGTTAATCTGGGCTTTGCGCTTGATTCGATGGCAAATTATTTTGGAATCTCGGCAATAGCGATGAATGTCCGATTGAGCAATTTGGGAATACGAACGTATGTGTAACATAGCCAAAGATGCGGAGCAAAAGCATAGTGTGCAAGACTTATTAAAAACGCAAAAAGATGTTGAACAGCTTGCTATTAATAATAAATACCACAAAGAAAAGATTAAAGAAATTCACAATCAAAAAAGACTCGATGATGAACAGGCACAGCTTGAAAATTCACGTATCATTAATGAGCTTGGAAAATTCCTTGTAAAAATATTTTTTGGGAAGATTCGGAAATTTTATATTATATTTTTCTGGATAATACTCTATGCAATGTTCTATTTCTGTTGCAATGATGCCATCGAATTTATCAATCAAATTGGCTTGTTCTTGATTGTATTCATTCTCGGCAAATTTCTAAAAGATGGGCTAGGCATATTTTTTAATGTAGCAGGCAAAAAATAGTGCATTACAACTCAAGATGCACCTCCACAAAGGACACACAGTGGAGGTGCAACTTTAGTCGTTATTGCGACAAAACATTGCCTATTGAAATTTATAGATAATGTCGTCAACCCATTCGCCGATTCTGTCTAATGTTTGGTCGTCTTGATTTGCCTCATCAATCATCAGCCCAATGAATTTGCCACGTACAACGGATTTGCTGCACTCAAATTGATAGCCATCTGTGCTGGTTTTTCCAACCACTATCGCCCTATGCGCGAGCTTTTGATAAATATGCGAAATCCCCTCGCCAAAAGTTTCGCCATAGCTATCTTGGTCGCCAAGCCCGACAAACGCAATGGTTTTGCCCGCAACATCGTTGGCGCTAAGC
>CAMXAV010000029.1 GCA_947179285.1 uncultured Helicobacter sp. | reverse complement strand
TTTCTGAACAGAGCGTGTCGCCCGTGAGTGTTTCTTTGAGCCCCACAAAGGCGCAAATCTCGCCCGCAAAGATTTCTTTGATGTCCTCGCGGCGGTTGGCATGCATTTTGAGCAAGCGCCCGACACGTTCTTTTTTGCCCTTTGTCGAGTTATAGACATAGCTGCCCGATTCGAGCTTGCCGCGATACACGCGTACAAAGGTGAGCTGCCCCACGAATGGGTCGGTCATAATCTTGAATGCCAAGCCAGCAAACTCGCCATCATCGGCAGATTGCACAGAGACTTCTTTGCCTTCTTCTTTCGCGCTCACGCCGCGAATGTCGGCAACCTCTGTGGGCGCGGGGAGATATTCCACAACAGCGTCAAGCAATGTTTGCACGCCCTTGTTTTTGAACGATGAGCCGCAAAGCATGGGGATAATGCTCATCGCATGGCAGCCGAGCTTGAGCCCCTTTTTGATTTCGTCTTCGCTCAATTCCTCGCCCGCGAGGTATTTTTCCATGAGCTCTTCGTCTGATTCTGCTGCGGCTTCGACCATTTTTTCGCGGTATTCTTTTGCCTTGTCGACTAAATCGGCGGGAATGTCCTCAAGGTCGTATTTTGCGCCCATTGTGTCGTCATTCCACACGATGGCTTTCATGCGAATCAAATCGACAACGCCTTTGAAGTCGTCCTCTGCGCCAATCGGAATCACGACAGGCACGGGGTTTGCCTTGAGCCTCTCTTTGATTTGCGATTCGACACTATAAAAATTCGCGCCGATTCTGTCCATTTTGTTCACAAAAACCATGCGTGGAACGCCGTATTTGTTTGCCTGTCGCCAAACGGTCTCGCTTTGGGGCTGCACACCACCAACCGAGCAAAAGACAGCCACAGCGCCATCGAGAACGCGCATCGAGCGTTCGACTTCAATCGTGAAGTCGACGTGCCCGGGGGTGTCGATGATGTTGATTTGGTGGTCGTTCCAAAAGCATGTGGTTGCGGCAGAAGTAATCGTGATTCCACGTTCTTTTTCTTGCTCCATCCAGTCCATTGTCGCTGCGCCGTCATGCACCTCGCCAATCTTGTGGCTCACGCCTGTATAGAACAAAATGCGTTCGGTTGTTGTTGTTTTGCCCGCATCGATATGCGCCGCAATGCCGATATTGCGGATTCTATTCAAAGGAATTTTTCGAGACATTGTTTTTCCTACCAGCGATAATGTGCGAAGGCTTTGTTCGCTTCTGCCATTTTATGGAAATCTTCTTTTTTCTTGAATGCTGCGCCGCGGTCGTTGATGGCGTCGACAAGCTCGTTTGCGAGCCGCTCAACCATTGTGCGTTCGTTGCGTTTGCGCGCCGCCTCGAGAATCCAGCGAATCGAGAGCGATTGTTGGCGCACGGGGCGCACCTCGACAGGCACTTGGTATGTCGCGCCGCCAACCCTTCGGCTGCGCACCTCGACAAGAGGGCGCACTTTTTCGAGCGCTTTTTCAAAGACTTCGATGCCTTTTTCTTGAGTTTTTTCTTCGATTTTGTCAAACGCTGCATAGATGATTTTTTCTGCAACGCTCTTTTTGCCGTCTAGCATCATTTTGTTGATGAATTTGGTAACAACCTTGCTACCATAAATGGGGTCTCCTAGAATCTCCCTTTGGGGGGCTTTTCGTCTTCTCATTGCACCTTCCTTGTGTTATTTTGCAGCCGCTTTGGCTTTTTTCGCACCATATTTGCTGCGAGACACCGTGCGCTTCGCCACGCCCGCTGTGTCGAGCGCGCCACGAATGATATGGTATTTCACACCGGGCAAGTCCTTGACCCTGCCGCCGCGAATGAGCACAATCGAGTGTTCTTGCAGGTTATGCCCCTCACCGGGGATATAGCTAATCACCTCGAATCCGCTCGTGAGGCGCACCTTTGCGACCTTGCGCAATGCCGAGTTTGGCTTTTTGGGCGTTGTGGTGTACACTCTTGTGCAAACGCCCCTTCTTTGGGGGCATTCAACCAATGCGGGCGATTTGGATTTCTTAATCGCTTTCTTTCTTTCCTTGCGAATCAACTGATTAATCGTTGGCACATCTCTTCCTTAGAAAATAAATTTTAGCGTCCATTCTAGCACAAATGGGCTTTTTCAATACTTAAGTCGCATCTTCTGCTTCATTAAGAATCTCTTTGAGGCGAATCTTTTTGTTCTTGTGGATTCCCGTTCCGACCGGAATCATGTGTCCGAGCACAACGTTTTCTTTCAAATCCTCGAGATAATCGATTTTCGCCGCGATGCTCGCCTCTGTGAGAACCTTCGTGGTTTCTTGGAACGAGGCAGCAGAGATGATACTATCGCTGCTAATCGCTGTGCGCGTGATTCCAAGCAGCACGGGCTCGGCGATTGCGGGCTCTTTACCCGCTTGTAAAATGCGGTCGTTTTCCTCGCGGAAATGCCGCTTGCTGACCATGTCGCCCTCGATGAACTTCGTATCGCCGCTGTCGATGATACGCACTTGGCGCAACATCTGACTCACGATGATTTCGATATGCTTATCGGCGATGTTCACCCCCTGACGGCGATAGACTTGTTGCACCTCGCTCACGATGTATTTATGCAGCTCTTTTTCGCCCGAGATTCGGAGAATGTCATGGCTTGAGACAAGCCCGTCTGTAATCGCCTCGCCGGCATGGACAAACTCGCCCTCATGCACCAAGATACGCTTGGTCTTGTCGACAATATACTCGGCGCTGCGCCCATCGTCTGCCTCGACAATGATTTTTTCTTTGTTGCGAATCGGCTTGCCGAAGCGAATCTTGCCGTCAATCTCGGAGAGAATCGCTTGGTCTTTGGGCTGTTTGCGCGCCTCGAAAAGCTCGGTTACGCGCGGCAAACCGCCCGTGATGTCTTTGGATTTCGCAACGGCTTTGGGCGTTTTGGCAAGAATGTCGGTGATTCCAACCTCTTCGCCCTCGGCGACATGAATCATACTCTGCGGGTCGAGCAAATAGCGCACGGTCGCGCCGTTGCTGCTTGTGATGATGATGGTTGGCTTGAGCCCGCTCGGAATGTGTTCGTTCACCATAAGCAGCGAGCGGCTCTCGCCCGTAACATCGTCCATCACGACTTGTTCGGTCACAGTCGATGGCGAGATGTCGGCATAGCTGACTTTGCCTTCGATTTCGGCGATGACGGGGTTCGAGTAGGGGTCCCACTCGGCGATGATTTTTTGCTCGTTATGCTTGGGCGAGGCAATCAATGTGCTTGCCTCAACCTCGCTGCTATCGTCAATCTCGATAATCGATTCACGCGCGATATAATGTCGAATCGCTTCGCGGTCGTTCTCGTCTGCAATCACGGCAAACAAGCCTTTTTCGGTAACCTCCTCGCCTTTCTTGAGGCTGCGGAATCGCTCCAAGCTATCGCCCTTTAAGATGTAATATTTCACAACGCCCTTTTCTTTGGCGACAATGTTTTGCGGAATCGGCGCGTTGTCGGCAACGCGCAATTCGCTCGCATAGGGGATTCGGTTGGGGATATTCCAACTATCTTTAATCACATCAACAATGCTGCCATCGGTGCGCACGGATTCGCCGCTCGCATAAGGGATATAGAGTTTGCCCTCAATCCTGCCCGTTACGCCCGCGAGGTCGTTGGGCTTGGCGATGTCATTTTTGCGCAACTTGTAGCTCACGGTGTCTTCGTCCCCCTCGACACTCACGATGACTTCGTCATGCACGGTCTCGACTTTCAAGATTCCCTCAAACGGCGCTTTGATTTTGGGCTCGAGCAGCAGAATCGCGGCGTTGCGGCGGTTCGTTACAACCCGCTTGCCGTCTTTGTTGCGCTCTGTGTTGATGTTGTAATAGCGGATAAAGCCCTCTTTCTCGGTAACAACCTCTTTTTCCTCTGCGCTTCGGCTCGCTGTGCCGCCCACGTGGAAGGTGCGCAGTGTGAGCTGCGTGCCCGGCTCGCCGATGGATTGCGCGGCAATCACGCCCACAGGCTCGCCCGGGTTGGTCGGTCGCCCCTCGCCAAGGTTCAGCCCATAGCACTTGCTGCAAACGCCCTTTTCTGCCTTGCATGTAACGGCTGTGCGAATCGTTACCGATTTGACGTTTGCCTCGGTGATGATTTTGGCGAGTTTTTCGTCAATCAGCTTGCCCTCGCTCACGAGCACTTCGCCGCTCACGGGGTCGATGACATCGGCAGCCGCAACGCGCCCAAAGATTCTCTCCTCGAGCGGCTCGATGAGCTCGCGCCCAACGGAAATATCGGTAATCTCGACACCCTCATGCGTGCCGCAATCGGGCATCACGACTTTGACATTTTGGCTCACATCGATGAGTTTGCGTGTGAGATACCCCGCGTTTGCTGTCTTGAGCGCGGTGTCGGCAAGCCCCTTGCGCGCGCCGTGTGTCGAGATGAAATACTCGAGCACATTCAAGCCCTCTTTGAAATTCGAGGTAATTGGTGTCTCGATAATCGTGCCGTCTGGCTTTGTCATAAGCCCGCGCATCGCCGAGAGCTGGCGAATCTGCGCCGCGCTACCGCGCGCGCCCGAATCTGCCATCATATAAATCGAGTTGAATCCGCCCTTGTCGTCCTCGACAAGCTGCATCATCTCCTTACTCAAGTTGTTGCTCGTGGTCGTCCAAGTGTCGATGATGCGGTTGTAGCGCTCTTGGTCGGTCGTGAGCCCGCCGATGAACTCTTGCTGGATTCTCTTGACTTCGTCTTTTGCCTTGCTGATGACTTTTTTCTTGTCGCTTGGAACGAGAATGTCATCGGCAGAAATCGAGATTCCCGCGCGCGTTGCATAGCGGAAGCCCAAGTCTTTGAGGCTGTCGAGGAAACGCGCGGTGATTTCGAGCCCGCCTTCTTTATAGACATAGTCAATCAGTGTCGCGATGTCTTTTTTCTTGAGCACGCGATTCCAAAGCGTGATGGGCACATCGACAGGCAGAATCGAATGCAATATCATGCGCCCAACGGTGGTTTCTATCATGCGTCTTTCAATCACCGTGCGGATTCTCGTGTTGACTTCGATTGCGCCAAACTCGAGCGCAATCATGACTTCGGCGATGTTGTTGAAGAGCTTGTTCGCGCCCTTAGAATCCCTGCGCTCGAGCGAGAGATAATAGAGCCCAAGCACCATGTCTTGGCTGGGCACGGTCACCGCCTTGCCGCTTGCGGGCAGCAAGATGTTCATCGAGCTTAGCATGAGCAGCTTGCACTCGGTGATTGCCTCTTGCGAGAGGGGCACATGCACAGCCATTTGGTCGCCGTCAAAGTCGGCGTTGAACGCCGAACACACGAGCGGGTGGAGCTGAATCGCCTTGCCGTCAATCAGGCGCGGGTGGAAAGCCTGAATCGACTGCTTGTGCAATGTGGGCGCGCGGTTGAGCAGAATCGGGTAGCCCTCGACAATCTCTTGGAGGCAGCTCCAAACCTCGCTGCTACGGCTTTCAATCATCTTTTTGGCATGCTTTAACGTGGTCGCATAGCCCCTTTCTTCGAGCTTGGCGAGGATATGGGGCTTGAAGAGCTCAAGCGCCATGTTTTTGGGCAAACCGCATTGGTCCATGCGGAGGTTTGGTCCAACGACAATCACGCTCCTACCCGAGAAGTCGACGCGCTTGCCGAGCAGATTCTGGCGGAATCGCCCCTGCTTGCCCTTGATGATTTCCGAAAGCGATTTGAGCGGGCGCTTATGCGCGCCCTTGACGGCATTGACATTGCGCCCGTTGTCGAACAACGCATCGACAGATTCTTGGAGCATGCGCTTCTCGTTGCGCACGATGATGTCGGGCGCGTCAAGCTCCATGAGCCGCTTTAGCCGCTGGTTGCGGTTAATCACGCGGCGGTAGAGGTCGTTCACATCGCTCACGGCAAACTTGCCGCCATCGAGCGCAACAAGAGGGCGCAGCTCTGGGGGCAAGACGGGTAGGGCGGTCAGCATCATCCACTCGGGGCGATTGCCCGAATTGACAAACGCTTCGACAACCTTGAGCCGCTTGATGATGGCTTTTTTCTTTGCCTCTGATGTTACGACCTTGACTTCCTCGCGCAGATTCTTAAGCAGCTCGTCCAAATCGAGCTGGCTCAAAAGCTCGCGCACAGCCTCGCCGCCCATTTGTGCGACAAAGCCTGTGTGCTCGAATCGTTGGTTGATGCTTTGGAATTGCTCTTCGTTGAGCACATCATATTTGCAGAGCGGCTTCGTGCTCTCGTTGTCGTAGAATGCCTCGCCGGGCTCGAGCACGACATAGGCTTCGTAATACAAGACGCGTTCCAAGTCTTTCATCTTGATTCCAAGCAATGTCCCGATTCTGCTTGGCAACGAGTTGACATACCAAATATGCGCCACAGGCGTAACAAGCTCGATGTGCCCCATGCGGCTTCGGCGCGATTTGGAGCTTGTAACCTCCACGCCGCATTTTTCGCAAATCACGCCGCGATAGCGCATTTTTTTGTATTTGCCACAAAGGCATTCATAGTCGCGCACGGGTCCAAAGATTTTGGCGCAGAACAGCCCGTCTCGCTCGGGCTTGAGTGTGCGATAATTAATCGTCTCGGGCTTCTTGACTTCGCCATGACTCCATGCGCGAATCGTCTCGGGGCTCGCGAGCTTGAGCTGAAACGCGTTGAAGTCGCTTGGGCGCTTTTCCTCGCCGATTGTGAGCGGTTGCAGCTGCCCCTCTTTGCGCTCATAAACGAGCACATCGAGCGCGAGGCTTTGGAGCTCTTTGGTGAGGACATAGAACGTCTCGGGAATCTCTGTTTCCTTGACAGGCTCGCCGCGCGTAATCGCCTTGTAGGCTTTGACGCGCCCCTCTGTGTCGTCTGATTTAATCGTGAGCATTTCGCGCAATGTGTGCGCCGCGCCATGCGCCTCGAGCGCCCACACTTCCATTTCGCCAAAGCGCTGCCCACCAAAGAGCGCTTTGCCGCCCACAGGCTGCTGCGTAACGAGGCTATAAGGACCTGTGCTGCGCGCATGCACTTTTTCATCGACAAGGTGATGGAGCTTGAGCATATACATATAGCCCACATTCACGCGTTCTCGCATTTTTTCGCCCGTGCGCCCGTCATAGAGCTCGGTTTTGCCGTCCGAATCGATTTTGGCAAGCGCGAAGAGCTTCTCAAATTCTTCTTGATTCACGCCCTCAAACACGGGAGTGGCAAATTTTACGCCCTTCGACCAATCGCACGCG
>CAMXAV010000028.1 GCA_947179285.1 uncultured Helicobacter sp. | reverse complement strand
AGCCCCCTTATCCCCCTTAACAATCCCCCAAACCCCTGCACGCTTTTTAATTGTGTGTTGCACTTGCATATGTCAATACTCCACAGCGCATGCGTCTATGTTATGCCGTTCGGCTCGAACATAGACGTTGCGCGCTGTGGCTGGGAAAGCAAAATCAAGAGCAATGGTAGATGCAATATGCGACCAAGTCGCACCTCCAACACATCAATGCGCCACAGCCTCGCTCGCGCCAATTCCACTCTGGGCGCGGAAATCTTGCGCAGGGAATCCTGCCTTGTCCTTTTTCGCCTGCTCGCTATTATCGAGCGTAGAGAACAAGAAAATGGCAAAGAATGTGAGCGGCATGCTGAAAAGCGCGGGGTGGCTATATGGGAAAATCGCCTCGTCAAAATGCAGCACATTCACCCACACGCTTGGTCCCAAAATCACGAGCAGCAAAACAGCGATGAGCCCGACAATGCCGCCATAGAGCACGCCTTTGGTCGTGAGATTCTTCCAATACATGCACAGCAAAATAATCGGAAAATTCACACTCGCCGCAATCGCGAACGCAAGCCCAACGGTGAAGGCGACATTCTGCCCCGCAAACGCGATTCCAAGAAAAATGGCGAGAATCCCAAGCCCGATTGTCGAGCCTTTCGTAACCTTCATCTCGAGCTCGGGGTCGCAATTGCCATTCTTTATCACATTCACAAACAAATCATGGCTAATCGCGCTCGCGCCCGAAATGGCGAGCCCAGCCACAACGGCAAGGATTGTCGCAAACGCGACAGCCGAGATGAACCCAAGCAGCAAATCGCCGCCCAAAACCTTCGAGAGCAGCACGGCTTCCATATTTGGCATCACCGTGAAGTTGCCTTCGGCATCGATGAAATCGGGATTGCCAATCAAAAACGCAATCGCGCCAAAGCCGATGATGAACGTCAAGATATAGAAATATCCGATGAGCCCTGTCGCATAAAACACCGATTTGCGCGCCTCTTTGGCGTCTTTGACGGTGAAAAAGCGCATGAGCACATGCGGCAGCCCCGCCGTGCCAAACATCAGCGCAAGCCCAAGCGAGATTGCCGAGATTGGGTCGGGCAAGAATGTCCCCGGCTGCATAATCGCCTCGCCTTTGGCATGGTTTTCAATCGCCATTGAGAAATATTTTTGCAAATCAAAATCGGATTGATACAAGATGAGCACAGCCATGAGGCTCGCGCCGCCGAGCAACAAGCAAGCCTTGATAATCTGCACCCATGTTGTCGCGTGCATGCCGCCAAAGGTTACATAGCAAATCATCAAAATGCCAACGAGAATCACCGCTGTGGTGTAGGGCAAGCCAAAGAGCACCTGAATGAGCCCGCCCGCGCCGACCATTTGGGCGATGAGGTAGAACACAACCACGCTAAGCCCGCTGATTGCGCTGATGGTGCGCACGGGCTTGGATTGCAACCGATAGGCGACAATGTCGGCAAAGGTGTATTTGCCCAGATTGCGGAATTTCTCGGCAATCAAAAACAACACGATAGGCCAGCCAACGAGGAAGCCGATAGAATAAATCAAGCCATCGAATCCGTTCGCAAACACGAGCCCGACAATGCCAAGAAAGCTCGCTGCGCTCATATAATCGCCCGCAATCGCGATGCCGTTTTGCGCGCCTGTGATGTTGCCGCCGGCGGTGTAGAATCCCGAGGCAGATTGGGATTGCTTGCTCGAAAAATAGGTGATTCCAAGCGTTGCGAGCACGAACACAACAAACATGCCAATCGCGATGAAATTCACATCGCTCTTGGCGACATCGCCCATATCAAGCCCTGCGGCATGGGCGGGCAAGATTCCATATAATAAGATTCCCAAAATCACCTTCTTCATTCTCTGATTCCCTCCTTTTTTAAGGTTTCCAAAATGCCACTTTTCTCGAGTTCCTCAAGCACCTCTGCTTGCTCTTTGTCAAAATATTTGTTCGCAAACAATGTGTAGATTCCCGTGCTCACGAACGATAGCACGATGATAGAGACACCGAGCAAGATTCCGAGCGTGATGCTGCTTGGTCCCAAGCGATAGCCCAAAACATCGGGGAAGAATCCCACGCTTGCCACAAAGGCATAGTAACAAACAAGAATCACAAGCGCCAACGAAACAGAAAACTTATTCCTAAACGAAACAAATTTTTGGAATCGCTCCTTTGCACTACGTGCTTTTTCTGAATCCATATTCTTCCTCCTTCGGGTAGATGTGGTAGAAATATACCACAAAAACGTTTAACTGCGCAAACAAGCCGCCGAAATTTCTCCAATTTTTTGTTTGTGCCGAGCAAAAGTGTAACTATTCTACTCAATCTTTGGCGCAAGCCGTTTTGGTGTATCATGATTCAAACGCACAACGAGGCACAGAATGCAATTATCACACGCACGGAATCGGCGCGCATTCCACGCGGCGCTGCTCGAATGGTATGCGCAAAATGGGCGCTTAGAGCTGCCATGGCGCAATCTACACGATGACGCGCAACGCGCCTACAAGGTCTATGTGAGCGAGATAATGTTGCAACAAACGCAGGTGCAAGTCGTTGTGCCCTATTTTGCGCGATTTGTTGCGCGTTTTGAGAGCCTGCGAGCGCTCGCAAACGCGCAGCAAGAAGAGGTCTTGCAACAATGGCAGGGGCTCGGGTATTACACGCGTGCGCGCAACATGCACAAAGCCGCGCAACTATGCGGCGCGAGCCTGCCGCAAAGTTTGGACGCGCTTTTGCGGCTGCCCGGAATCGGGCGCTACACGGCGGGCGCGATTTTGTGTTTCGGATTCGCACAGCCCGTTTGCTTTGTCGATGCGAACATTGGGCGCGTGCTTTCGCGGCTGTTTGCGCTGCCGTCCCCAAAACAAAGCGAGCTATTGGAGAGGGCGCAGATGCTGCTAAATGCCAACGATTCCTTTGCGCACAATCAGGCGCTGCTCGATATTGGCGCGGCTGTTTGCCTGCCCAAGAATCCTGCTTGCAGCGCCTGCCCGCTCTTGCGCTTTTGCAAAGGAACGCTTGCGTGGGAGCGCTACGGAGCGCCAAAGCCCAAGACGCACGAGCGCAAGCGCATCGCGCTCGCATTCGTGCGGCGCGGCGATTGCATTGCGCTCGTCCAAAGCCGCGAGAGGCTCTATCATGGCTTATACAACCTGCCCGAGATTCCGCCACAAGCCACTGAAAATCGCCTGTGTTTTGGGAGCTTCAAGCATTCCTACACGCGCTATCGCCTCGATGTGAGCGTGTTCGCACACAATGGCGAGGGGCTAGCAGGCGATGTTGCCTTCGTCCCCATCGCCAAGCTCGATTCGATTCCACTCTCCTCGCTCTGCCGCAAGGCGTTGGGCTTTGTGCTGCCAAAAGCCTAAGAATCGCGATATTTTGGTATAATGTCTGCATATTTTATCGAGGAGTTTTTATGCTAAATTTAGAAACAAGCTCTGTTCACACCGCAAATCCTCTTGCCGATTCTGGCAATCCGCTTGTCGAATCCAACGACCCGTTTGGCGCTTCGCGTTTGCCGCTCTACAACAACGCAACGTTTGAATACGCAAGCAGCGACATGCTCGCCAAAGTCTCGAAAAACATGGCATTTGGCTATGTCTATACGCGCTCGTCAAACCCCACAGTGCATGCCTACGAGGACAGAATCCGCGGCATGAGCGGCGCAATGGGCGTAATCGCGACCACAAGCGGCATGAGCGCGATTGTGCTTGCGGCGCTATCGTTGCTCAAAAGCGGCGATAGGCTCGTGAGCACGGGCAAGGTTTTTGGGCACACTCTGGGCTTTTTCGCCCAAACTCTCGCGGGCTTTGGAATCGAAGCCGTGCTCATCGACATCGAGGACGAAAATGCGCTCAAAAGCGCGCTTAGCGATTCGCGCGTGAAGATGTTATTTTTTGAAACACTTAACAACCCATGGCTGCAAATCGTGGATTTGCGCAAGGTCTGCTCGCTTGCGCATGAATATGGTGTGCCTGTCGTTGCCGATTGCACGCTCACGCCGTTTGCGTTTTTCAACGCCAAGAAGTTTGGAATCGATGTCGAGATTATCAGCTCGACAAAAATCATCAGCGGCGGGAGTGGCGGGCTTGGCGGCTTGGTTCTGGACTATGGCACGTTTGATTGGAGCAAGCATAGCAACCTCAAAGACACATTCAAAAAGAGCGGCAAATGGGCGTTTCTCTACAAGGCACGTAAAGAGATTCTCGTCTATCTCGGGCTCATCGCCGCGCCCTACAACGCGCACATGCACATTTCGGGGCTCGAGACGCTCACACTGCGCGCCAACAAGGCATGCCAAAACGCGCTCGCCATCGCCGAGTTTCTCGAGAGTCGCTCGATTCCGACAAACTATGTCGCATTGCGTTCAAGCCCCTATTTTGCGCTTTGTCAGGAGCAACTCAACGGGCAGGGCGGCTGCATTCTGACCTTCAAGCTCGGCAGCAAAGAGCGCGCCTATGCGTTCATGGACGCGCTGCAAATCATCAAAATCGCCACAAATATTTATGATACCAAAACACTCATCATCTCGCCATCTGATGTCATCTATCCCAACACACCCATTGCCGAGCAAGAGGCGCTTGGAATCACCGCCGACATGTTGCGTCTCTCGGTTGGAATCGAGAACGTAGAAGACTTGATTGCCGACATTAAAGTTGCGCTGCAAAAAGCCGATTCTGTATAATGAACGCCGATTCCGCGTTTTGCCTGCGCCTGCTCGTTTTGGGGCGGTTTGGGCAAAACGGCGGGCACATTAAAATTGTGGGCATGCATGCGCAATTATGGAACTATATTTGCTTGCATGTATATATAAAATTTCACTTGCAGGGACGCATATTTAAGGTTGCATATTATGGTAGCAGTCAATCTCAACACAGAATCACAAGCAGAAATTGGTAAAAAAGGCAAAGCAAGCAACGCAGCGGGCGACCTTTTTAGCCAGCTTTTGAACAATGCGCTCGAAAAGCAAAAACAACCCACCGTGCTCGACCCCAAGCAGGCGATGCAAAACGCGCAAAAGGGCGACTTTGGCGCGCTCACGCAAGAAGTGCTCAAGAGCATTAACAAAAAGAGCGAGCCACAAAACGCACAAGATTCCCAAAAACTGAACAACGCAAACAAGGCATATAGCAAGGCGCAAGGAATCAAGGAACAACCACAGCCTGTGGTGTTGCGCGAGGATTCTGCAAAAGAGCAGGCAGAAGCAAAAACAGCGCCACAAACGGCGAACAAAGACGCAAAAGACGTTGCCAAAAAAGACGCAAAAGAATCGGCAGAAGCCAAAGAGCAAAAGACAGCAAAAGACGAAAAAGCCGACAAGGAAAACAAACAAGCGGCATTAAAAGACGCGAAGCAAGACGAAAAAACACAAGGGCAAAAAATCGCGAGCAAAGACGCGAAAGACAAGACAAAAGATTCCAAAGAAAAAGCAGCGGCAAAAGAGGAAAGCAAGGGCGAAGATGCACAGAATCGCGCCAAAGAAAAACTCGCCGAGACGAAGCAAGAAATGCAAAAAACCAACGATGATATTCTCACATCGATGTTGCGCAATTCAAAGCAAATGCTCAAAGATTCTAAGGAAATTGCCGAGAAAAATAAAAACGCGAAAGACAAAGAGATAGACGCAAAGGAGAGCAAAGAATCGGGCAAAGCAAAAGAGGCAAAGAATGCAAAAGAATCTAAGGAATCGGCAAAGACTGAAACAAAAGACGTGAAAGTCGCAAACGATTCTAAAGAAAAGCTTGAGCCAAAACAAGCCGCCGAAGATTCTAAGACATTGCGCGAATCCAAAAACAAAGAGACAACGCAAGCCACAACAAAAATCATCAGCACAAAAACCGCGCAAACAAACGCAAAAATCGAGCTTGTGAATCTGCTCAATTTTAGAACCTCATCACAAAAAGAGCTCAAGGAAGATTTGCAAAATACGATAACAGACCAAAAGGAAAGAATCGCAAATGCAATTCCCCAAGATTCACTCTTTATCTCAAATCGGCTCGCAAAGATTGTCGAAAAATTGCTCGTGCGCTATCAGAGCGATGACCCCAACGCGATTGCGGGCGCGTTTAAGCATGGATTGCAGCTTGCGAGCTTGAGCGCCGAAGATTCTAAGGCATTGGCGCAGATTAATGCCGAACTCTCGCAAAAGGGCATTAGCTTGCGCGAGATTCTATTGCAGGCGCTCGAGGAACTGAACCTAGAAGAGCACCCTAAAAATGCTCAAACGCAAACAAAGGAATCGTTGCCAATAAACAACGCGAATGCGCAAAAAGTCATGACGCAATTGGTGCAAGACATCAAGGATAATTTGCGCGATACGATTCTTGGATTTATTGGCAAAGAAAACAAAGAAATGCCCCAAACGATTCTAGGAATGAGCAAGGGGATTAGCAACACAGAATTTGCGGCAGACATTAAAGACATTGTACAAAAACTCGAGACAATGTTGCGCGAGACTCTAAGGCTTGAAGAAAGCGAAACAAAGGCGATTGGCAAAGAAATTTTGATTCAGAATCTCTTGAAAGATAGCAACACGACAAAGATTGCGTTTGATAAGAAAGATTTGGTTCTCATGCGTGCGCAATCGCTCGTTCAAGCCCCGCAAAATCAAAACACGCAAAGCAAAGAAGCTGTGCAAAATGAGATTCTAAGTAAAATCTTAAATGGCTCGACAATGAGCTTGAGCCTGCTCAAAGAGCTTGCGGGCTCGTTTGTGAACTATCAAGAACAAGAGCAATGGTTGCAAAAATTTGCCGAATTTGCAAACCTAAATCTTAAAGATTTCCAATATAGTGGCTTCAATTCCACACCCATTTTTAGCGAGCTTGGCGCGAAGAATCCGCTTTTAAGCGCGCTTTTGCAAGGCAATATGGAATTGCAAAAAACACTCTTTGACTATGCCAAAGAGGCGCAAGGCGGCAAAGCGCCCAACCTTGCCGCGCCGATTCCGAGCCGCTTTGTGCCAAACACCGCGCCAGCGCCCAAAGAATCGGACATCAAGCACCCGCTGACTGCAAAGCTCGCCGAGATGAATGCCAAAACAGCGGCGATGGTTGGCGCGAAGCCAGATTTCATACCGCATGAGGGCAAAATGACGCTCGAAGAGCTCCTCGCGCGCGAACGTTTGGCGATTCAAAACGCTGTGTAACAAACCAAAACGCAAACGATAATGCAGCAACCAAACGCAGCAGAATCGAGCATTGCCAAGACGCTTCAGGCTTTTAAAGAAGAGATTTATAAGGAAGTCTTTAACAAAAAGAATGACGAACAAAACGAGGAAGAGACGATTCTTAGTCGGGAAGCGAACAAGACGACAAAAACAACCGATAAAAAGG
>CAMXAV010000027.1 GCA_947179285.1 uncultured Helicobacter sp. | reverse complement strand
CTCTTACTCTCGCCAAAAAACAAAATGCTGACCGCCACGCCCCCCGCTGCGCCAATTCCCGTCCAGATGGCATAGGCTGTTGCCATCGCGATTTCTTGCATGGCGAGCGAAAGAAAGCTAAAGCTTAGCATAAACTGAATGAGCATGCCGAGCAAAAAAATCTTTGCGCCGCTTAGGCTGTATTTTTTCATCGTGATGACGCCGACAATCTCCAAACAACCCGCGATGAATAGACAAACCCAACTCATTTGCTATCCTTTTTTGAATCGTGATTCTGATTAAAAGCCTGCATTTCTTGGACAACATCATCTAGCCCCAATTCATGCGCAATCTCTTCGACTGAATCCCGCTCCTTCGCGCTTTCTTTCTCGCTTGTTGCGAGCTTGAGCCCGACAACGCCGATGAGCAAAAGCAAGATGAGCACGATTTTGAGCAGCGAAAACGGCTCGCCAAAGACGCAAATTTCGGCAAGCGCGATGCCGACCGTACCGATTCCGACAAACACGCTATACGCCACGCCGATTTCGATGTCGCTCTTGATTGCCAAAGCCATAGCGGCAAACGAGAACAGAATCCCGATTCCCGTGAGCGTGTAGAGCAACAGATTGTCCGCATATTTGAGCCCGCTCGCCCAAAAACATTCAACGATTCCGCCGGCGATGATGAGCAACCAAGCGAGATTGGTAGAAATTTTCATGTTAAATCCTTAGAAATAAAATATAGATTGAGGCAATTCTGATTTAAGAAAAGCCCAAGCCAATTGAAAATAACAAGAATCTATGAAGACAAGACAGAATCAGAGAAGAGCGAGATAGGAATAATGCAGGCGCAGCAAGATGTTTGTGTAGGCATAGTGATGAGACGCGGGGAGCGGACGCGCGGCGCAGAAAACAGAGCCGCAAGAGCCGCAACGGCGCGACCACGCTGGAACGCGAAACGGCGACCAAGACGAAAGGCGAAACGATGCCATGCAACCTCCTTTTTGTTTGCGGCATTATAGCACAAATTTTTCGCGCATTCTCCCAAGAATTTCAGCTTTTTTTAATGTTTTTTGTGCCATAATGCGGTTTCTTTATGATGATGTGATATGTGGATAGGTGGGTGAGTTGGCTGAAACCACGTCCCTGCTAAGGACGCGTAGTCGTTAAGATTACCGAGGGTTCGAATCCCTCCCTGTCCGCCACTTCAACATTCTTTAAGCAAAAATGCGCTACAAATCACCTACTTTAACAATGCAAAGCGAGAAAATATGGCAAAAAATGAACTCATCGGCGGCGCTTTGTGGGATGCGTATTCCAACAAAGTCGCGCAAAGAATGGACAACCCAA
The DNA here is from genome assembly GCA_947179285.1 of uncultured Helicobacter sp. Taxonomy (GTDB): domain Bacteria; phylum Campylobacterota; class Campylobacteria; order Campylobacterales; family Helicobacteraceae; genus NHYN01. Next base: position 6,027 of record CAMXAV010000027.1, on the reverse strand, counting down.
CCTATTTAGGTGTGATTACCCAAGAAGAAGCCGACAAACGCGGCTGCAAGCTCGTTGTCGCCGACTATGGCGCAGAATCATGCGGCGATGCCGTGCGGCTCTATTGGCTCGTAGACCCAAAGAACGACACAATCGTTGAGGCGCGGTTCAAAAGCTTTGGCTGTGGCACGGCGATTGCGAGCTCGGATATGATGGCGGAGCTCACGATTGGCAAGACGATTGATGAGGCGGTGAAGATTACGAACATCGATGTCGAAAGGGCGTTGCGCGATGACCCCGACACGCCCGCTGTTCCGGGGCAAAAGATGCACTGCTCGGTGATGGCGTATGATGTGATTAAAAAGGCGGCGTCTATCTACAAAGGCGTGGATATGACGAGCTTCGAGCCCGAAATCATCGTCTGTGAATGCGCGCGCGTAACCTTGAGCACGCTCAAAGAGGTGATTAAGCTCAACAAGCTCACCACGATTGAGCAAATCACGGCTTATACCAAGGCAGGCGCGTTTTGCAAGAGCTGCATTCGCCCCGGCGGGCACGAGGAGCGCGAGCATTATTTGGTCGATATTCTCGAGGAATGCCAGCGCGAAATGCGCAGCGAAGAGCTCGCCAAGCAGGCAAACCTCGCGCAGGGTGGCGCGCTCGCGTTTGCGCAGATGACGACCGTGCAAAAGCTCAAGGCTGTCGATAGGGTGATTGACGAACAGATTCGGCAGATGTTGGTGATGGACGGCGGGAATCTCGAGGTCATCGACATTCGCGATTCAAGCGATGGACATACCGACATCTATATCCGCTATCTCGGCGCGTGCTCGGGCTGTGCGGCGAGCTCGACAGGCACGCTCTTTGCGATTGAATCGATTCTGCAACAACATCTCGATAGCTCGATTCGCGTTTTTCCTGTCTAGGCGAAAATAAGCGCGCTGCCTTGCAATAAGTCGTTATAAATCTGCCCGCCGATTTGCGTTTTGCCAAACGCGATGAAATGCGGGTTTTTGGTAGATTCTTTATTGTAAGCCAAAGGCGCTTTGGAATCGCAAGCAAGAATCGCGCCCCCGCTTTCGCGCAAGATAATATCCGCAGCCGCCGTGTCCCATTCTTTCGTGCCATTCAGGCGCGGATACAAATCGACAAGCCCCGCGGCGGCATAGCAGATTTTGAGCGCCGAGCCGCAGGCAAGCGGCGTGAGATTGTATTTTGCGAAAAACTGCTGCGTTTGCTCCGTGCCATGAAACATAGACGCAGCGGCAACGAGCCCATCTTGGGCGATTCTCCGCTCGCCCGTGAGCCTTTGCGCGTTGTCTGCGCACGCGCCTTGCGTTTGCGCGTTTGCCCAAAAAAACGCGCCCCCGCCAGCAAACGCGGCATAGAGCAAGCCAAGCGCGGGCGCAAAAACCGCGCCAACAACGGGCACATTGTCGCGCACGAGCGCGATGCAAATCGAGAATCCTTCGCTTGCCCTGATGAAGTCTTTCGTGCCATCGAGCGGGTCGATGAGCCAAAACGCGGGCAAATCGCGCCGCGCCTCGTAAGGCAAAATATCTTCTTCGGAACAAACGGGCAGCCCCGTGTTTTCGAGCTGCTCGCAGATGTAGTGGTGCGATTCCATATCTGCCTGCGTAACGGGCGTTTGGTCGCTTTTGAGCCGCACATCTGCCTTGCCATAATGGCGCATCACGCGTTCGCCCGCGCCCAGCGCGATTCGCGCCGCTTCAAACATCAATTCAGAATCGGTTTTCATAGGTTTTTCCAATCAATCTCAAGGTCGCTTTTGCAATCAATCTCGCACCAGCCGCCATCGATAAACACAGCCTTCGCGTTGTGGTAGCGGTCTATCAGGCATTGCAAGAAGCTTGTCATGTACATATTTCTAAAGTTTTGATTATCATACATCGCGTCTTTGTCGAGCGAATCATAAAAAGCCATCGCCTCACGCAAGAAGCTTGCGCCAAACGCAAAGAGCCCGATATACTGCCCCTCAATCTCTGCGAGCGTCTTGGGCTTTTTGCCAAGCTCGAGCAAGTTATCGCCATCGCAACGCAACGTCTCGGCATCATCGAGTGGATTTGCAAAGCGCTTTTGCCAGAGCCGCTGCCATGCCCTGTCGACAACGATTCGCAGTGCGCCTTCGCAATGCAGCAGCGCACGCACGATAGAGGAATCATAGACAATATCGGCATACGAAACAATCAGCCCCTCGCCACGTTCGCAGAGTTGCGCAAGCAGCGGGCGCGCGCAAAAGAGTGTCGCGACCATGTTGGTCGAATCGTACTCGGGATTCTCAAAGATAGTCTGTATGCCCAATGTTTTTGCATGCGCTCTAAGCTCGCTCATGAGATAGCCGCCGACAAGGGCAATGTCTTGCACCCCAGCAGCGCGCAACGCCTCGACTTCGTAATCAAGAATCGGCTTGCCAAGATAGGGCACGAGGCACTTGGGGCGGTTGCTCGTGAGCGGCATAAGCCGCGAGCCAAAGCCAGCGGCGAGAATCAATGCTGTCATCGTTGCTCCTTTAGAATGTGATGTTTTCCACGAGTTCGCAATTTTCGCCGCGCACAAGCAGCGCGTCAATGCAATAACGTTGGCTGCTTTGCGTTGCGTTGAGATAGACATGCACACTCTTGAGGATTCGTTCGAGCTTTTTGGGCGTAATCGCATAGATGGGCTCAAAGCTGCTGCCGCTCTTGACTTCGACAAAATGCAGCACATCTTTTTTGGTTGCGATGATGTCAATCTCGCCAAAGCGCGTGTAGAAGTTGCGCGCGACAATGCAGAAATTGTTGCGATTCAAAAACGCGGCGGCTTTGTCCTCGGCGAGATTCCCTTTGGCGCGGCTCATTGCGAATCTTTGATACGAATCATCACGGGCGCGTGGCGCACGAAGCGCAACGCGGCGAGCTTGGCAATGGCAGATTTGATGTGCTTCTCGTTGCAGAGGTGCGTGGCGAGCAGAATCTTCGCGCCGCTTTGGCTGCTTGGCTGCAGGAGCGAGCGAATCGAGATGTTCTCGCTGCTTAGAATCTGCGCGACTTGCGCGAGCACGCCCGCTTCATCGGCGACATCAAGCCGCAGATAATAGCGCGAGCAAATCGAATCTTTGTCGCGCAGCACAAGCCCGCTTTCGAGCGATTTTTTGAAGCCAAGCATCGGCGTGCTCTTGCAACGTGCAATCTCGATGAGGTCGGAAATCACTGCGCTCGCTGTGGCTGCGCCGCCCGCGCCCGCGCCATAGTACATCGTCTCGCCCACGCAGTCGCCCACAACGCTGATTCCGTTCATCACGCCATCGACACGGCTTATCATCTCGCTTTGGGGCACAAACGCGGGGTGGACGCGCAGCTCGACTTCGTTAGCGACCTTGCGCGCAATGGCAAGCAGCTTGAGGCTATACCCAAACTCGCGCGCAAACGCGATTTCGTCTTCGGAAATGTTGGTGATTCCTTCAATCAGAATCGAATCGGGCTTTGCGTTGATTCCATAGGCGATGCTCGCGAGAATGAGCAGCTTATGCGCCGCGTCAAAGCCGCCGACATCAAAGCTCGGGTCGGCTTCGGCATAGCCGAGCTCTTGCGCCTTGCTTAGCGCCGTTGCGTAGGGCATGTTGTGCAAGAACATGTTTGTCAAGATGAAGTTGCACGTGCCGTTTAGAATCCCGCAAATCTCGAGGATATGGTTTGCGCCAAGCCCATCGCGCAAGGCTTTGATGATGGGGATTCCGCCCGCAACGCTCGCCTCGAAGCCAATCGGAATCTCGCCCGCAATCTCTTGCAGCTCGTAGCGATAATAGGCGAGCATTGCCTTGTTGGCTGTTACAAGGTTTTTGCCCGCGCGCAGCGCCTTTTGCGCGACAATGTATGCGTCCTCGATTCCGCCCATGAGCTCAACGATTGTGTCAATCGTTGGGTCGTTCAAGACGATGTCGACATCATCGACAAGCCGAAACGAAACGCCCTTGCGCTCCCTTTGCAGATTGCGCACAGCGCCGATGACGGGGACAATCTCTTCGCCCGCGCGCGCGGCAATCACGTCTTGGTTGCTTTGCAGAATCTGCGCAACGCTGCTGCCCACAACGCCAAGCCCGATGATTCCTACTCGCATGCGTTTTTCTCGTTCTCAAGCGTCTTGAGGAACTGCTTGACATTGCGCGCCGCTTGGCGAATGCGCTTTTCGTTTTCGATGAGCGCGATACGGACATAATCTTCGCCGCTTTCGCCAAAGCCAACGCCCGGGCTCACGGCGACTTTTGCCTCTTTGAGCAACCGCTTGCTAAACTCGAGGCTGCCGAGATGGCGCGCGACTTCGGGGATTTTTGTCCAAATAAACATCGTGGCTTTGGGCTTTTGCATCTCCCAGCCCGCATCGGCAAAGCTCTTAATCAGCACGTCCATGCGCGCCGAGTAGCGGTCGCGAATCTCGGCGACACATGTTTGGTCATCGTTGAGCGCAATCGTTGCGGCAACCTGCATGGGCGTGTACATGCCATAATCCACCCAGCTCTTGATTTTTTGCAACGCGGCAATCATCTTGGCATTGCCCACGACAAAGCCCACGCGCCAGCCTGCCATGTTGTAGCTCTTGGAGAGCGTGAAGCTCTCGACAGCGACGTCTTTTGCGCCCGGCACCTCGAAAATCGAGGGCGTCTTGTAGCCATCGAAGCTCAAGTCGGCATAGGCGATGTCGCTGATGATGTAGAAACGCTCCCTCTTGGCGAGTGCGACAAGCCGTTCGTAGAATCCCTGCCCGACAGTGACTGTCGTTGGGTTGTGCGGGAAGTTCACCGACACAAACTTGGGCTTTGGCAGCGCCTCTTTGAGCGCATGCTCGAGGTCGCGAAAATAGGCGTCTTCGTCTAGCTCGCGGTTTTCGTTGTATTTCAATGCAAATTTTGTAACATTCGCGCCGACAATGATAAAGGCATAATAATGAATCGGATACATCGGCTCGGAGACAATCGCGTTGTCGCCGAAGTTTGAAATCGCCTGCACGAGGTGCACATAGCCCTCTTTGCTGCCAAGCGTTACGCATGCCTCGTTGTCGGGGTCGAGGTCGACACCATAGCGGCGCTTGTACCAATTGCAAATCGCAAGGCGGAGCTTGTAGATTCCCTTGCTCGCCGAGTAGCCATGATTCTTGGGCTTTTGCGCCGCCTCGCAGAGCTTGTCGATGATGTGTTGCGGTGTGGGACCATCGGGGTTGCCCATGCTAAAATCAATCACATCTTCGTTGTTTTGGCGCATTTGCAGCTTGATTTCGTTGATGACTGCAAAGACATATTTGGGTAGCCGTTTCATCTTGTCAAATTGTATTTCGTCAAACATTGTCGTTCCTTTATTGTTGCAACACGGTGCGGATTCCTGTCTTGATTGCGGCGGGTGAATGCTCATCGCTTAGGCGCACGAAGACGACATCGGTATCAAGCTTGAGCTGATAGACGCCCCCACTTTTTTGCAGGCTTTGCAAGCCAATGAGCCGCAAAGACGCGTCATAGAGCGCGACTTTTGGGCTGATTGCGCCGCCATCGATGGGCGCAAATTGCAAGATTCCGCCCTGCCGATTGACAGCATACCAATATTCACCTTGCAGATTGCCCTTGCTGACTTCGATGTCGTATTCAAGCGGTATGGCTTCGGGCAGCTTGGGGTATTGCAACGCAATCACATAGCGCCACGATGTGTCGTTTTCGCGTACAATCTCGTTCACGCGGTAGCCATATTTTTGAATCTCGCTAATGAAGCTCACGGGGTCGAGCGCGCTCTCGGCGTTCATGAGCATCACCAAGCGATAGCCGCCATCGACAAACTCCGCCTGCACGGGCGTGGCATAGTAATATCCGAGCGCCTTGAGCGCGTTTTGCACCGAGCGCGTAACGAAAATGGGCGCGTCATTGGCATGGATATGGATTCTAAAGGCGCGCGGGCTTTGTGTCGTGAGCTTGAGCAGCCCATTTTCCTTGAGATTCGGGAGAATCTTGGGTTAATCCACGCCGTATTCGTAATAATACAGCTGCGGGTTGAGAAACAAGCCCCCCAA
>CAMXAV010000026.1 GCA_947179285.1 uncultured Helicobacter sp. | reverse complement strand
CCTTGTTGTCGATGATTGCACACAAAAGATGCAAGGCATGCGTGGGCTTGTTGGGCGCAAAGCTGCATGATTGCAATTGCAATGTCGCGCTTTTGCGCCCGAGCGATTCTAAAGCATACATGTAAAGATTATCGTCAAGCAAATTGCGAAACGCAAACTCCCCGTGCGTCTTGCGCCGCGCGCGAAAGAGATGCACAAAGAGTTCGCCCTCGACAAGCAGTGTCGAATCGCCAGCTTGCGGGTGAAACGCGAAGCGCACGCTAGAGGCAGAAAAACGCCTGCAAGGGATAGTTTTTGCCGTTTTCGCGCAGCTCGACAAAGGCGCGCACAGCGACAAATTCGTCAGGCGTATGGTGCTTAAGCCGCTCTTTGAGCCGCTCTATCATCTCCAAATCGGCGAGGACATAGAGATAGGCAAACTCGGCTTCCTCGTTTTTGTTCGCAATCTGCTCGGCAAAGGCGAGCCACGAATCGGGCGAGAGGATTTTCTTGAGCCTTCGCATAAACCTTAGAATCTGCTTTGCGTCATAATGCGCAAGCTGCAAGAACGACTCGGCTTCGCCCGCATCAAAGCGCAGCTGCTTGCCGAGCATCGATTCGAGCAAGGCATGCGCAACCTCGTCATTGATGGCAACATTGGCAATATAAGGCGCGACATCGGTTGTCGTTTGCAAGAGCGCAAGCAATGCGCTTTGCTTTGTGTCTGCCGATTCCGTGTTGCGCTTCAGAATCTCGAGCGCATATTGGGGGTTTTTCGCCAAGCGATTCTGCCGCTCGAGGGCAACGAGGGGCGAATCGTTGGGCACGCGGAATTGCCGCATATCCACGACTTCGCCATCGTTTAGCGCCTTGTAGGCGTTTAAGAAATTATCAATCTTATCCACGCCGCTCGGAATCGTGTTGGGCAAAGGCTTGAGCTCGAATCGCTGCAAGACGCGAGAGATTTCCTCGATTCGAGGGTTCTTGAAGTTCAGGCTCTCATGCGTGCCGATTGTTTGCGCATAAATCTGCTCGATGAGTTTTGCATGGTCATGCTTGACACGGCTACTAAACAAAAACAAGCGGACTTTATTCACCAAAACAGCGGCGCACACAATGGCAAAAAACAGCGCCACAGGCAGCACAACCCACACAGCAACGGGCAAGACAATCTCATATTCGTCTCCCCAGAGCAAGAAGGGTAACGGGTAGCGATATTCCGCCGCCGTGAGCGTGTGCGTATAGAGCACAACCACGAGCGAAAATATCGCCCACACAATCACAAGATTCCTAAGCCTCATCGGCGCCTCCTCTGCCCATTTTCGCGTTCGATATGCTCATGGCACACAATGCAATAACGCGCATGCGGCTTGGCAAAAAGCCGCTCGATGTCGATGTCATCGCCGCACATTTCACAGATTCCATACGTTCTTTCCTCAATCTTTTTGATGGCATATTCAATCTCGTCATATTCGATACGAAAATGACGCATAAGCGTGTCGTCCAAAAAACTCTCGGCGCTGGCGATGGCAAAATCGCCCTCATCGCGCAGCTCCTCCTCCTCGCCCGAGCGCTCGTCATGCCGCAAAAACGCGTTGCGCAGCTCGCTCTGACGTTCTAATAGTTGTTGGTATAGCACTTGAAAGTTTTTTTTCATTCTTTCTCCTATTTGTGATAGGGGTGATTGTGCATCAAACTCAATGCACGATAGATTTGCTCCAACGCAACCAACATCGCGATTTGATGCGACATTGTGAGCTTGGATAGCGAAACAACGACATCGCATTGCGCCAAAAAGCCCTCGCTTAGTCCATACGCACCACCAATGAAAAAATGCACTCTTTGTCGGTTTTTGAGCAAATCAACAAACCCAAAGCTATCGAGAATCTTGCCATGCGGCGCAAGCCCAATGCAAAACGCTCCGTTGAGATAGGGCGCGAACGCTTCGCTATACGAATCTTGCGCGCATGCTTGCTGCTTTTGGGCAATGCGAATTTTCTTAGAAAATAGATGCAGCACCTCAAGCTCGCTGTCTAACCCCCGACACAACCGAGTAAAGCGCGACACCTCATCGTCTAGCCCTCCTTTTTGTGGTTTAGAAATGCAGCACAGGCGAATTTTGTTCATAGTCGTTCAAAAAACGCAACAAAAAGCCCACTCTCGCCTTGAGCTCCTTGCGCGAAACAACCATATCGATGAGCCCATGTTCGAGCAAAAACTCCGCCTTTTGGAATCCCTCGGGCAAATCTGTGCCAATCGTTTGTTTAATCACCCGCGCGCCCGCAAAGCCCACGGTCGCGCCCGGCTCGGCGATGATGATGTCGCCCAAAAAGGCAAAAGACGCGCTGACGCCGCCCATTGTTGGGTCGGTCAGAATCGACACAAACGGCAGCTTCGCGTCAGCAAGCTTCGCCAAAGCCGCGCTCGTCTTTGCCATTTGCATGAGCGAAAAGGTCGATTCTTGCATGCGCGCGCCGCCGCTCGCGCTGACAATCACGAGCCCCTGACGATTCACAATCGCGCGTTTAATCGCGCGCACAATCTTTTCGCCCTCGACAGAGCCCATCGAGCCGCCCATAAAGCTAAAATCAAAAAACACAATCTGCGCGCCCACGCCATCAATCAGGCATTCGCCCGCGAGCACAGAGCTCGGGCGTCCGCATTTCTCCTCGCCTTCTTCGATGCGCCGCTCATAGCTTTTTTTGTCGACAAACGCAATGGGGTCGACGGGGCAAAGGTCTTTGTCGTATTCGACAAGGCTATCCTCATCGCAAAGCATCGCGATTCGCTCGGTCAAAGAGATTTTGAGATGATAATTGCATTTGGGGCAGACATTGTGTTGTGCAGCGACTTCTTTATAATACATGAGCGCATTGCAACCGGGGCATTTGACCCATGTTGTCGCCGCTGCGGATTCTGTGTCTTTCTTGTCCTGTTCGTCTTTGGCAAAATTTTTAAAAAAACTCGCAAAACCCATTAGGATTCCTTTAATAAAGTGCAGACTTGGTCGAAAATCTCGCGGTTGTACGAGAGCAGCAGAATCTGCTTATCGCGATACAACAGCGCATCGTGGCACAAAAACAGCCCCGCCTGAATGTCATATTTGCGCAACCTGCCCTTATAGACAACAAACGAAACCATGCGCGTATAGGCGAGCGAAACGGCGCTCGCGCCGAGCGAACGCGCCTTGAAGCCATTTTTGTGCAACATCGTGGCGAGCTTGCCATGCTTGAAGGCGGATTCAAAGATTCCCGCCTTTGGCGTGTGCTCGGTCTTGGTATATGGCAAAAGCGCGCCGCCGCACAACATAAACGCCGCGCCGTTTTCATATGCGCTGTCGCGAAAGAAGATGTCGCCCGTGCAATAATTGGCGACAAGAGCGGCGAGAATCTCGCCATTTGCGTCTGTATAGGCGAGCGATGTGCCATAATAGGGAATGTGCGAACAAAAATTATCGCTGCCATCGAGTGGGTCGATGATGATGTTGTTGCGTTCTCTGGGCACAATGGGGGCTTTGGGCAAGAAAGGGTTATGCAAGAAAGACTCGGGAGATTCGATGAGCCCCGATTCTTCGGTGTCGAGAATCCCAAACGGGGCGAGGTGCGCATAGAGAATCGATTCGCAAAGCAAATCCGCGCCAATGCTCACATCGCCACCTGCGCCTTGAGAATAGCGCTTATGCAGCACATCTTGAGGGGTGGTGCGTAGGCATGCGCATATCTCTTGCACAGCCGCTACGGCTGCTTCGATAAAGGCTGGTAGAGCCATGCCCCAAATCCTTTTGCAGAAATTATTGCATGCATTATAGCAAAATAATGCTAAGATTGCCAAAAAGATTTGGGCAACACATGCAAGGTTTCATTCTCTCGCTTCAGCCCGTGCGCGATGAAGATTTATGGGTCTCTGTCCTCACGTCCGAAGCGCTTTTGTCGCTGTATCGATTCTATGGCGTGCGGCATAGCGTGATTGCGCTGGGGCATAAAATCGACTTTTGCGCCAAAACGCAGGGCAAACGTGGCATTCTCTGCTTGCGCGATGTGCTGCATCTTGGCTTTTTGTGGGAAGAGGAACGTTCCAAAAAGCTCGTGTGGCAAGAGTTTGTGCGCCTATTGTTTGCGCATCTCAAAGATGTCGAGCATATCGAGGATTTTTACTATGCCCTGTTGTGCGAGATGGCACACAAGATGTCGAAGCAAAATCCGCACAGAATCGCATGCGAGGCGTATGCGAAGATTCTCGCGTTCGAGGGGCGCGCCAATGCGCTCGAGCATTGCTTTGTGTGTGGCAATCCTCTTGGCGCGCGTTGTGCGCTTGGGCGCGCACTGCTTGGAATCTGCGAGCATTGTTTGCAAGGCGATGTCGCCGCGTTTGAAACGCAAAAAATCAGCTATTTTTTGCGCAATACCGATGCGATGTTGCTCGAAGACAGGGAGATTACAAAGCTTTGGAGTGTCGTTGCGCGCGGGCTATAAAATATTGATGGCATAGATTTAATGAAATTATGCTAGACTTTCTGTTACGAGTTGTAATGATTAGGGTTTTACTGAACTATAAGGAGACGCAATGCAGATTCCAAAAGACATCTATGACGCAATGATTGCTCACGCGCAAGAGGGCTTTCCGCTCGAGGTTTGTGGCTATCTTGGCGGCGTGAAAGAAAACGGCGAAATTTGCGTTCGCAAACATTACCGCCTGACAAACACAGACAAAAGCAATGAACATTTCACGATGGACCCAAAAGAACAATTTGAAACGTTCAAAGACGCAAAGGCGCATAACCTTAGCCTACTTGTCTGCTATCATTCTCACCCCGAATCGCCCGCGCGCCCGTCTGACGAAGACATTCGTCTCGCTTATGACCCCAATATCAACTACACGATTCTTTCGTTGCAGGAGCGCAACGCGCCTGTGATGAAGGCATTCTGGATTCAAAATGGGCAAGTCAGCCACGAAGAAATCAAAATCATCTAAAGGAAACCAATGAGCAGTTATGCAATCCCCCAATCTGTCTATACCGACCTCGAAGGCTTTCGCAAAGGGCATAGCGACTTTGCGCAAGGCAAGCTAGACGCGCTTACATTCAAGACAATCCGCGTTCCATTTGGAATCTACGAACAGCGCGAGCCCGATACCTATATGCTCCGCCTAAAAAGCGCGGCGTGCTCTATCTCGCCCAAGCAATTGCGCGGGCTCGCAAAGCTTGCGGGCGAATACGCCAACCCGCTCTTGCATATCACAACGCGCGGCGGCGTGCAGCTACACTATGCCAAATATGGCGACCTCGTTAGCTTGACCGAAAAAATCATGGCTTTGGGGCTTAGCGGGCGCGGCAGCGGCGGCAACACCGTGCGCAACATTGTCGCCGACCCTCTCGCTGGAATCGCGCCCGATGAGCCCTTTGACGTCACGCCCTATGCCAACGCGCTCACGACCAAGATGCTCGCGCTCAAAGATTCCTATAATCTCCCGCGCAAATTCAAGATTGCGTTTAGCTCTAGCAGCGCCGACCGCGCCGTTGCGACCATTACCGATGTCGGCTTCATCGCGACAATCAAAGACGGCAAACGCGGCTTTGTCGTGTATCTTGCCGGCGGCATGGGCGCAAAAATGCGGCTTGGGTATCGATTTCTCGATTTCTTGCCTGCCGAAGAGGCATTCTTGCTCGCCCAAGCGACCAAACAAGTGTTCGACCGCACAGGCAACCGCCGCAACAAACATGCCGCGCGCTTGCGCTTTGTCGCCGACAATTTGGGCGAAGAAAAGCTCAACAGCCTCGTTCTTGCCGAGATGGAATCGCTACGCAACACCATCGATTGGCAGCTTGATTTGCATGAGATTCAATACCCAACGCCCGTTGTCGAGCCGCTCCCAGCGATGAGCGAGGAGCAAAAAATTTGGTGGAATCGATTCGTGATTCCCCAAAAACAGCAGGGCTATTTCGCCGCCAAGATTCCGCTCAAACTTGGCGACATTCCCACAGAATGGGCGCTCAAGCTCGCCGACATGCTCGAGCCGCTTGGCGAAGAGACAATCCGCTTCACCTCGAGCCAAAATATGTACCTCTGCAATTTGCGCGCCAAAGATTTATTGCAAATTTATCCGCTCATCATGGAATATTCGGAACAAAGCAAAAAGCCCGCCGTCATCGGCGACATGGTCGCCTGCACGGGCGCGGCGACATGCCAGCTTGGAATCTGCCGCCCACGCGGCGCAACGCTCAAAATCGAAGAGCAGCTCGCGCGCGAAAACATCGACCTTGACAGCATTCAAGGGTTCAATATCCACATCTCGGGCTGCCCCAATTCATGCGGCAACCACGCAACGGGCGATTTGGGATTCTTCGGCAAAGTCTCGCGCGAAGACGGCTACCCCTACCCCGCCTATAATGTCCTCGTGGGCGCAATCATCGAGGAAGGCAAGACACAGCTTGGCAGAAAGATTGGCGAAGTCGCCGCGTTCCACCTCCCCCGTTTTGTCAGCGAGGTCTTGCGCCTTTGGGCAGACAACAAGCCAAAACATGCCGATTTTCGCGCCTATCTCGCCAGCGGGGGCGAAGAAGAAATCGTTGCCTTGACGAAGAAATATAAAAAAGTTCCAAATTTTAAAGACGATAAGAATCCTTATTTCGACTTTAGCAGTGATGAGCTCTTCTCGCTCAAAGGGCGCGGCACGGGCGAGTGTAGCGCAGGAATGTATGACCTCATCGAGGCAGACAAAAAGGCGATGCTCGAGCTAGTCGAGGCTGCACGCAGCGGGCAAGGCGCGGATTATGACCAAATCTGCCTGCTCGCCTGCCGCATGCTGCTCGTTGCGCGCGGGCAAGAGGCGCGCGACAAAGACGGCGTGTATCGCGCGTTTAAGCTGCATTTCATCGAGGCGGGGCTGATTGACCAAAAATATCTGCCCGCCATCAAAGACAAATGCGATTCGAGCGTGCTCGAGCTCGCAGACGCGGTTGTTGCGCTGTATGCGACAATGGACAATAGCTTTAACTTCCAAAACAAAGACATCGAACGCGTTGCCAAAGACGCGCCAGAAGCGGGCAATGCGGGCGCGGGCGGAAGCGCGGGTGCATGCGCGTTTGCCGATTTTCGCGGCATAGCATGCCCGATGAACTTTGTCAAGACCAAAATGGAGCTCTCAAAGCTGCAAAGCGGCGCGCTGCTCGAGATTCTGCTCGATGATGGCGCACCGATTGAGAATGTCCCCGCCTCGCTCAAGGGCGAAGGGCACACGATTCTCGCCACCACACGCGAAGGGGCGCATTGGCGCGTGCGCATTCAAAAGGCGTGATGAGTTGTGATACCTGTTGATTGCCGCGCTCGCAATGACAAAAATTGCCATTGCTCATGATTCCAATAATCCCAGCCACAGCGCGCAGCGGCAATGTTC
>CAMXAV010000025.1 GCA_947179285.1 uncultured Helicobacter sp. | reverse complement strand
TGTGCTCCGCACGGACTATGTCATGCTCCACAGCGCTGCGTCTATGTTATGCCTTGCAGCTCGAACATAGACGTTGCGCGCTGTGGCTGGGAGATTAGAATCGGTGAGCAATGGTAAATAGAGATGTTTCGGCTTCGCCTCAACATGACAAATGGAGGTGCGACTTTAGTCGCACTCATTATCATTTGATATGTGCGATTGAAATCGCACCTCCAAAAAAATATACAGAATCACAAAAGATTCCATTGTCATTGCGAGCGAGCGGCGCGAGCGTGGCAATCAACAATGCGGGGTAACCAACACGTTTGATTGCTTCGCTCACGCTCGCAATGACACAGCAGAAGCACAGCAAACGCAACGCGTTTGCGATTCTTAATATTTATCCCCCGCCCTATTTCCGCTTCAGCGCCCAATACGACACGCCCATAGCGAGCCAGACAACAACCGCTGTGAGCGCGATTTCTTTCCATGTGATGGGCACAGACAAATCAAACATGCACGACTTCCGCGCAACGTGGGCACAAACTCTGCGGCTCGTGCGCCAAAAACTGCCAGCAACGTGGGCATTTGTGCAGCCTTGAGCGCGCAAGCATAAAGCGCTTGCCCTCGCACTCAAACTCGGCGAGGATTCCGCCGTGCGCAATCTCTGCGCCCACCTCGCTCACCATAAGCCACGCGCCCATCTCGGCAAAGCAAAAATCGCTCGGCACAACGAGGCTCACCTCGAGCGTGGATTTAATCGCCCCGCTCTTCTTGAGCATATCAATCTTTTCGAGAAAGAGCGAGCGAATGGCAAGCAGCTGCTCAAAGTTTTGCGCACTCAACGGGGGCAGCGGCGTGTAGAGCAGCTCGAAGACGTCTTGGTTTGCGCTCGCGAGATAGCCGCGCGCATGCGTAATCGCCTCGTCAATCGTGTATGTCAGAATCGGCGCGAGCAGCTCGAAGAGCTTTTGGGCAATCAGCGCCATTGCGCTTTGCGCAGCGCGGCGGCGCGGGCTGTTTGGCGCATCGCAATACAAAATATCCTTGCACAAATCAAGATAGATTCCGCTAAGCTCATTCACGATAAAATGGCTAAGCAGCGGCAGCGCAACGGAGAAATCATACGACAGCAGCGCCGCGCTCGCCTCGCCAAAGACATTCTTTGCATGCTGCAAAATCCAGCAATCAATCGCGCTTAGGTTTTGCAAAGAAAGCTCGGGCAAATCGCTCGTGTTGGCGAGCAAAAAGCGCAATGTGTTGCGAATCTTGCGGTAGTTCTCGGCGGTTTGCTTCAAGATGTTTTGCGACATCTTTTGGTCGTTTTGAAAATCGCAAAGCGCGACCCAAAGCCGCAGAATCTCGCTGCCAAACTCCTTGCGCACGTCTTCGGGCGCAATCACATTGCCCTTAGATTTGCTCATCTTTTCGCCGTTTTCGTCCATCGTGAAGCCATGCGTGAGAATGCTCCGATAGGGCGCATGCCCTTGCAAGATGCAGCTTAGCAGAAGCGAGCTTTGAAACCAGCCGCGGTGTTGGTCGCTGCCTTCTAAATACACATCAGCCGGGTAGCCGCCCGCATCATAGATTCCGCTTTTTAGCACAGCCTGCCATGTGCTGCCGCTATCGAACCACACATCGAGGATATTGTCGCATTTTTCGAGGTTTTCAGCTTTGTCTTGCCAGCTTGGCGGCAGCAGCTGCTGCGTGGGTTTGTCCCACCACACATCGCAACCATGCTGCGCAAACTCATTGGCGACAAAGTCCAAAACTTCGGGCGCGAGCACGACTTCTTGCGTGGTTTTGTCGCGAAAAAAGGCAATCGGCACGCCCCAATCGCGTTGGCGCGAAATGCACCAATCGGGGCGGTTCTCGACCATTGTGCGGATTCTGTTCTTGCCCACAGCGGGGTAGAAGGTTGTCGCGTCAATCGCGCTTAGTGCGAGCTCGCGCAATGTCTTGCCCTCGTAAAAGGGCTTGTCCATCACGATGAACCATTGCTTTGTGGCGCGATAAATCACGGGCTCGTGGCTGCGCCAACAATAGGGATAGGAATGCGTGATTTTCGTGTGCAGCAATAGCGAATCGCCGAGCAGCTCGAGGATTCTATCCTGCGCCTTAAAGATGTGCATGCCCACGAGCTCATCGAGCGCGTCTTGGCGCAAAAGCCCAAAGCGGCGGAGCTCCTCGCTGAATCGCCCCTTGTCATCAACGGGCATGAGGACATCGGTGATTCCATATTTGAGGCAGATATAATAATCGTCCTCGCCGTGCCCAGGCGCGCTGTGCACGAGCCCGCTGCCGCCGTCCATCGTTACATGCTCGCCGAGAATAAGAATCGAATCGCGCCCATTGAGCGGATTTTTGGCGATGAGATTCTCGAGCTCGTTTGCGGCAAACTCGCGCGCAATCGCGCCGCTGCTTAGCCCCTTCTCGACCGCGCTTTGCAACAAGGGCTTGGCAAAAATCAGCCCCTCGCCCGTCAGGACATACTGCGCATGCGGGTTGAGGCAAATCGCTTGGTTTGCGGGCAGCGTCCATGGCGTTGTCGTCCAAATCACGGCTTTGGCATGCGCGATTCCAAGCTTCTCACATGATTGCTCGCTCAAGTCGAACGCGACAAAAATAGAATCCGAGACCTTGTCGTGGTATTCCACCTCCGCATCGGCAAGCGCCGTTTCGCAAGCCCAGCTCCAATAAATGGGCTTGGAACGCTCAACAAGCAGCCCCTTTTTGGCGACCTCGCAAAGGACGCGGTAGATGTTGGATTCGAACGTAAAGTCCATTGTTTTGTAAGGGTTCTCAAAATCGCCCAAAACGCCGAGCCGTTGGAACTCCTCGCTTTGAATCTCTAAAAACTTTTTGGCATGCTCGCGGCAGAGCGCGCGCACCTCGCTTTTGGGCAAAGAATCTTTCTTTGCCTTGCCCAGATTCTTCTCGACTTGCTGCTCGATTGGCAAGCCATGACAATCCCAGCCCGGCGTGTAGCGCACATTTTTGCCATGAAAATAATGGATTTTCACGATGATGTCTTTGAGAATCTTATTCAGCGCATGCCCGATATGGATATGCCCATTCGCATACGGAGGTCCATCATGCAGGTTGAAGCTCGGCGCTTCTGCGCGCTGCTTTTTCATTTTCGCATAGACATTGGAATCTTTCCATTTTTGGTAGGTCTTGGGCTCGTTTTGGGGGAGATTGCCGCGCATCGGGAAGGTCGTCTCGGGCAAAATCAGGGTGTTTTTATAATCCATTCAGATTCCTTAGGGCTTGATATAATGACTGACAAATTTAGAATAATTATCCAGAATCTCGCCGCCGCGCCGAAAGCCCAACGCGCATGCCTCATACGCATAGAACACATTCGCCTGATAGCGCTCGTTTGCATGCGCATTGAGCGGGACATATTCTTGATAAATCGCGGGCAGATTGCCATAATTGCCGCCCTTTTCGATGAGCGCATTGCCGTTTGGCTCGAGGATTGCGACATTCTCGCCCTCGCGAGAAAACGCATGCTTTTTGACCATTTTTTTGCCTTTGAGTGGCTCAAAGCTTGTCTCAAGCAGCAAGGGGTGATTCGGGAACAAATCCCAGAGAATCTTCAAGATTCGCTTTGATTGAAACATCAATGTATAGGCAGGATTGAGAAAAATCGTGTTTTTGTTGCGCATCATCTCTGTCATGAGCGCCGCCATGTCGGGCTCATCGACACTAATCATCTCCCAAGGAATGAGCTTGAACCAAAACTCATAGTTTTGCTCGTTGCAAAATAGCCCTTCATCGGCGCTTAAATGCGCCTCGTGCGCATAGCAAAAATGCGTGTTGAATCCCGCTTCTTTGGCGATGTGTTCAAGCAGGCGCACGGTCTGTTCCTCTTCGGCATTGCCCGCAATGCTCGAAAACAGAATCCCCCAGCCCTCATACATCTCCTCAAACGCCGAAATGTCCTCGCCAAGCGTGATGAGCCGCTTGAAATTATCGCGCAATGCCTCATAGACATTATTGAATTGCATGGTTTCGTCCATGCCGTTTGCCTTGAGCAGCGCCCATTGCACAATCGCGCTTTCAAACAGCATTGTCGGCGTGTCGGCGTTGAACTCAAGCAGCTTAATCGGCTGCCCATCGAGCCCGCCGGCGAAATCGAATCGCCCGTATAGATGCCAATGAATCTCGTCTTCCCAGCTCATGCGTATCATATCAACCGCATTAAACGGGATTCCAAGCTCGAAGAATAGATTATTTTTTATCACATGCTCCCCCGCCTCGATGAACATATCATACAGCTCGTTTGCGGCGGCATAATACGCCTCTGCCTCGTCCTCGCTAACCGCGACTGCCTCATCGGCAATGTATGGAGTCGAATCGGGGTCTGTGTGCCAGCTAAAGCCAATTTCTTCGAGGAACTCGGGCTGCAAAGCCTTTAGCTTGGTGATTTCCATGCTCAACCTCCAACGCCGCTGCTTGATGAAGCAGAGCTCGTGCCGCTCGATGTGCTTTGGCGCGATGTGGCGCTTTGTGTGGCTGACGAAGCGCCGCTTTGGGGGCTAAAGAATCCGCTGCGCCCGCTCGTTGCGCCGCTTGCCGCGCGCGCGGTGTTTTGGCGCACATTTTGGCTGCGCTCATAGGCTTGGGGCGAGGAATATGCGCTGCGCTGTTGGTTGGCGAAGTTGTTGTTGTTGAACAGCTTGCTGCCAATCCAGCTCCCGATGATTGCGCCAGCGGCGCTCGCAAGAATCGTTTCGCCAAGCGAAAGCCCGCCGCCTGTGGGGTTTGTGAGTTGGCTCGTGCCGTTGTCAATCTTTTGATTCTCTTCGGCGACAAGCGCATCGATTTCTTCTTGGGTCAGCATGCGCTCGCTGCCGTCAGGCTTCTTGAGCAAAATACGTGTGGTCTCGCTTGGGTGCTCCTCGAGAATCTTATAGCTCCCGTCCTCGTTTTCTTGTATCACAACAAACGCGCCTCGTTGCGCCGCCTTTGACACAGCAACATTGTCGCCGCGCTCTTGCGCATCGCCGCTCGAGCATGCGTTCATGCTCACGAGAACGAGCGCGCCCATTGTCCCAATGATTGCACAATCCGAAATTTTGCGTAAATGTTTCATGACAATTCCCCATATAGCAGAAATGATAATTCTATATCATTCTATCGCAAATTGCCTAATGCTTACCTCAATCGCTATCTTAGGCGCGGGTCAAACGCATCGCGCAATCCCTCGCCCACAAACACGAGCAGGCTCAATAAAAATGCGATAAATACAAAGGCGGTGATTCCAATCCATGGCGCATGCAGATTCTCTTTTGCTTGCAGTAGAATCTCGCCAAGACTAGGCGAGCCAGGCGGCAGCCCAAAGCCCAAGAAATCAAGCGATGTGAGCAACACGATAGAATTGCTCAAGATGAAGGGCAGCAGACTTAGGATAAGCGGCGCGGTGTTGGGCAAGATGTGGCGAAAGATGATGCGCGGCGCGCTTGCGCCAAGCGCCTTGCTCGCGCGGACATAGTCGAGATTGCGCGCACGCAAAAACTCGGCACGCACGAGCGCAACGAGCTCGACCCACGAGAAAAACAGCATGAAAAGCAGCAGCCACCAGAAATTGGGATTGACGAAGCTCGAGAAGATAATCACCAAATACAGCACGGGCATGGACGCGTAGATTTCGACAAAACGTTGCAAGAATAGGTCGATTTTACCGCCAAAATAGCCCATGATTGCGCCCATGAAAACGCCAATGATGGTGCTAAAAAATGTGAGCAAGATTCCAAACGCAAGCGAAATCGCCGTGCCATAGAGCAGCCGCGCGAGCAAATCGCGGCTTTGGTCGTCTGTGCCCAGCCAATTCTTCGCGCCAGGTGGCGCGGGAGACGGAGAATCTAAATCAAAAATAATCGTATCATAGCTGTATGGCACGGGCGGAAATAGAATCCAGCCATGTTTTTCTATCGATTCGATGATGTCCGCGTCTTTATAATCTGTTTCGTTTTCAAACGCGCCGCCAAAGGTGGTCTCGGGGTAGAATTTGAAAATCGGGAAATACAGCTCGCCCTTGTAGGAAAGCACAAGCGGCTTGTCGTTGGCAAGAATCGGCGCAAGAACGGAGCAGACGCAGAGCAGCAGCAGGAAATAGAGCGAGAACAAGGCGCGCCTGTTTGCCGCAAAAGACGCGAGCGCACGGCTCTTCATGCGCGCGCCTCGAAGTCGATTCGCGGGTCGATGAGCCGATAGCACAAGTCGCTTGCGAGGGTCGTGAGAAGCCCGATGAGCGTAAAGATGTAGAGCGTGCCAAACACGACAGGATAATCGCGATTGAGCGCCGATTCGTAGCCCAAGAGCCCCAAGCCCTCGAGCGAGAAAATGATTTCAATCAGCAGCGAGCCGCTCAAGAAGATTCCGACAAAGGCTGACGGAAAGCCCGCGATGACGATAAGCATTGCGTTGCGAAACACATGCCCATAGAGAATGCGCGCATGCGTTGCGCCCTTGATTGCCGCCGTGATGGTGTATTGCTTGTGGATTTCCTCGAGGAACGAGTTTTTGCACAAGAGCGTGAGCGCGGCGAAGCCACCGAGCGTGAGCGAGAGCACGGGCAAGGTGATGTGCCATAGATAATCGAGCGCGCGCTCGAAGAATCCGAGATTGTGCGCATAGTCGCTGCTTAGCCCCTTGAGCGGAAAGAGCTCGAGGAAGCTGCCGCCCGCAAAGAGTATGATGCACAAAATCGCGATAAGGAATGTCGGAATCGCGTGGCAGACGATAATCACGAGGCTACTCCAAGCATCAAAACGCGAGCCATGCGCCACTGCCTTTTTGATTCCAAGCGGAATGCTGATGAGGTAAATCAAGAGCGTGCTCCAAAGCCCAAGCGAAACCGACACGGGCAGTCGCTCGATGATGAGATTCCACACCCGCTGCTGCTTGTAGTAACTCTCGCCAAACTCAAAGCTAAGGTAGGACGCAATCATCGACACATAACGTTCCCAAATCGGCTTATCGAAGCCATAGAGCTTTTGAATCTGCTCGCGCATTTGTTCGGTAATCGCCGTGTTTTTGTAGCCCTGCATGTTCATGCTCGTCTCGCCCCCCGCGCCAAAGCCGCCTTTGGAATCAGCGGCGTTTAGGTTCTCGAGCTGGGCGAGCATGCGCTCCACAGGACCCCCGGGAGCGGCTTGGATAATGAAAAAATTCAACGTGATGATTGCGAGCAATGTGGGCAGCAACAACGCGAGCCGTTTGCAAAGATAGACAAGCATTCAGATGTTTATCACCACACAGGCGCATCGGGATAGACGGGCAAACCTTTCATCATGCGCATTTCGTCAATCATGCTTGCCAAAACGACAGGCGATGCCGCTTGGAGATGCTGCAACAATTCATCGCGCATGCCTTGCGAATGGTGATAGATATAACTCTGCACGGCTTTATCAAACTCGCCTTGTTGCAAGTCAATCACGCTTTCGCGCCACAAGCTCGCCGCAGCCCAAAGCACCTCGCCGCTGCCCGGTTCAAGCAGCAGAATCTCGCCACGAATCGAGATAATCATCGCCTTAGGCGTTGGGGGTGGG
>CAMXAV010000024.1 GCA_947179285.1 uncultured Helicobacter sp. | reverse complement strand
TTGAAAGCGATAGTTGCTTAAACTTCCAATCATTTCGATTTTAACTCCTTGTTTTAATAAATATTTATCATTGTATTGGAGGTACGGTTTTAACTACACACATAAAATTATAATGAGTGCGGTTAAAACCGCACCTCCATTTGTCATGTTGAGGCGATAGCCGAAACATCTCATGATTTTTGCAAATTGAGATTCTTCACTCGCTTGCGCGAGTTCAGAATGACAATATTTTGGGATTCCTTGCCTGTTGATTGCCGCGCCTGCTTTGCAGGCTCGCAATGACCCACCCCCTGCCCCCTCCGCAAGGGATGGGGAAGGATAAAATGATTAGTCGCACTCAATTTATAGTTTAATGTGTGCGATTAAAATCGCACCTCCAATGATTATATCGTACAATCCCAAAAAACTTTAACACATTTTTAATCCCTCGTTTTGCTATCTATCAACAAACACACAAGCAACGCGCCAAGCGCAAGAAAGCTGCCAAACAAAAACGAGAAAACGCCAAAGACATTGTGCCGCAAGAGCGCAAAAAAGATGACAACAAGCAAAATATACGCGCCCAAGCGAAAGGGCGCGACAAAAAGCCCCGCGCCGCTGCGAAAGCTGCGCGCAAAAAAGGCGAGGCGCTTGGGCTTTTTTTGCCCAGAATCTGCTGCGCCCAGCTGCCCTGTTGATTGCCCCGATTCCGCGTTTTCCTTTTGCGCGTCAAGCGACTCGGCGAGCTCCGCATCATGCCTCGCTGTCGTCTCGTGTGCCAAAGCCACAGCGGCATCGGATTGCAACGCGTTTTGAACATTCGCAAACGCGCGCTGCCAGCTCGCAAGAATCACGCACGTGCTCGCGACAAAGCCGCCCAACACGCTCCAAGCCGAGCCGCCCACAGCCCACGCGCCAACCAAGCCCACAAGCAACGCGAGCGGCGGCAAAGCGGCGAGCTTAATCCTCGTCTTCGTCATCATCATTAGGTTTTTGGTAGCGATATTTCGGGTCGTTTGCGAGCTCGGATAGCTCTTTTTGCTGATGTTTATAGGCTTTATAGACATTCAGAATCGCCGCGCTCACGCCAAAAAAAACGCCAACCCACAGCAACCACGAGATTCCAAACAGCCAACGCAAGCCATAGCCAAGCCCAACGCCGATGAACACGGCGATGACAATGGAGATTCCAAGCGTGAGGTCGTTAAACCCTATGATGAGGTCGCGGTATTTGGGCTTAGATTCGTCCATTTGCTATCTCTTTGAAAACATCGGCGGCAATGCTGATGGTCATCTCGATGTGTTCGCTGTTCATCGGCGCAGAGACAAAGCCCGTCTCAAACTGCGAGCAGGCGAGGTAGATTCCGCGCTCCAAGCAGCCGCGAAAGAATCGGGCAAACATCTTTGTGTCCGACTTTTGCGCGTCATCGAAGTTATTCACGGGCGCGGTGTTGAAGAAGAAGCCAAACATGCTTCCGCGCACGGTCGTTTGCAGCGGGATTCTTTGCGCGTCTGCCGCTTGGCGAAAGCCGTCCATAAGCTGGTTTGCGAGCGTCTCGAGGCGCTCATAGAGCGTGGCATCGTGCGCAATCTTGCTAAGCGCGGCGATTCCCGCCGCCATCGCGAGCGGGTTGCCGCTTAGCGTGCCTGCCTGATACACCGCGCCTTCGGGGCTAAGCAGCTGCATGATGTCGGCTTTGCCGCCAAACGCGCCAACGGGCAGCCCGCCGCCGATGACTTTGCCAAACGTAAGCAGGTCGGCTTGGACACCATGAAACGCAAACGAGCCGCTGCGTGAGGCGCGAAAGCCGCTCATCACTTCGTCAAAAATCAGCACAGCGCCGTGCTCATCGCATAGCGCACGCAACGCTTGCAAGAACTCGACTTTTGCGGGCACAAGCCCCATGTTGCCTGCGATGGGCTCGATGATGACGCATGCAATCGGCGCTTTGGCGAAGCAGTCGCGCACGCTCTGTATGTCGTTATAGCGCGCGAGCAGCGTGTGGCGCGTAATCGAATCGGGGATTCCGGGCGAGCTTGGTGCGCCAAAGGTCGCGAGCCCGCTACCCGCTTGGACAAGCAGGCAATCGCTATGCCCGTGGTAGCAGCCCTCGAACTTGATAATCGCATCGCGCTTCGTGTGGGCGCGCGCGAGGCGAATGGCGCTCATCGTGGCTTCTGTGCCGCTGTTTACGAAGCGCAGCTTGTCGACACCCTCGACCGCGCCGATGATGAGCTTGGCAAGGTAAGTTTCGAGCGTTGTGGGCGCGCCGTAGCTCGTGCCCTTCTTGAGCGTGTCGATGAGCGCGGCTTCGATGTCGGCATCGCAATGCCCAAAAAGCAGCGGTCCCCAGCTTTGGACAAAGTCGATGTAGCGGTTGTTGTCTTCGTCATAGAGGTAGATTCCCTTCGCGCTGTGGATAAACGGCGGCGTGCCGCCAACAGCCTTAAACGCGCGCACGGGCGAATCGACGCCGCCGACAATCACCTGTTTTGCTTCGTTAAAATCGTTGATACTGCATGTGAGTTGCATAGGATTCCTTATATTAATGGTAGAAATGTCGCGTTCCTGTGAAATAGAGGGCGATTTCGTGTTCGTTCGCGGCTTCGATGACCTCTTTGTCGCGAATCGAGCCGCCGGGCTGGATTACAGCCGTGATTCCCGCGCTCGCAGCGCTGTCGATGCTGTCGCGAAACGGAAAGAAGGCTTCAGACGCGCAAACCGCGCCGTGCATGTCGATTTTGAGCTCGTCTGCCTTGCGCAGCGCGGCGAGCGCGGCATCGACACGGCTTGTCATGCCCATTCCAATCGCCACCATCGCCCTGTCTTTGACATAGACGATACAATTGGACTTCGTGAGCGCCGCGATTTTGTAGGCAATCGCGAGGTCGTCCAGCTCGCGTTCGCTCGCGGTGCGTGCGCTCTTGCATTGCATGTTCGCAATCTCTGCCTCGCTCACGCGGTCTGCCTGTTGCAGCAAAAAGCCGCCCTCGATGTGCTTGAAGTTGATTGCATCACGCGGAATCTGCAATGCGTCAGAGTTTGTCGCAAAGAGCTTGATGCGCTTTTTTGCCGCGAAGATGTCTTGCGCCTCTTGCGTGATTTGCGCGGCGATGATGACTTCGAGATAGTGTTCGTTCATGAGCCTCGCGAGCGGCTCATCGAGGATTCCATTAATCGCCGCAACGCCGCCATAGGCAGAGATGGGGTCGCAGGCGAGCGCGGCTTTGTATGATTCTGCCAATGTGTCGCGCAGCGCGAATCCGCAGGGGTTGCCATGCTTGACAATCGCCACGGCGGGGCACGCGCCAAAGTTTGTCGCGATTTTTAGCGCTTGGTTGAGGTCGGCATAGTTGTTGAAGCTCGGTGCGCCCTTGAGCGTGGCGATGTTGCCCCAAAACGCGCCCGTCTCGTAGAGCGCGCCGCGTTGGTGCGGGTTTTCGCCATAGCTTGTCGCGCAGACTTTGTGCGCGGCGATGAAGTGTGTCGCGCCGAAGTTGTTGTCGATTCGCATGTTCATATAGTTTGCAATCATCGCGTCATACGCGGCTGTGTGCTCGAAGGCTTTTTGCATAAGCCCGCGCCGAAAGTCGAGCGTGTTGCCGCCGTTCTTGAGCGCGTCAAGAGCTGTCGCGTAATCGTTTGGGCTTGTCAGCACAATCACATCGGCGAAGTTCTTCGCCGCCGCGCGAATGAGCGCTGGTCCCCCGATGTCGATGTTTTCGATAATCGTGTCCCAATCGTTCGTGTTTTGCACGGTCGCGGCAAATGGGTAGAGATTGACGCAAACAAGGTCGATGGGCTCGATTCCGTGTTCCTCTGCAACCTCCACGTCTTGCTCACGGCGAAAGAGAATCCCGCCGTGGATTTTGGGGTGCAATGTCTTGACGCGCCCGCCAAAGAGCTCGCCGCTGCCCGTGTATTCGCCAACATCTGTCGCCAAAATTTCCGCCTCGCGCAGCGCGGCGAGCGTCCCACCTGTCGAGAGAATCTCATATCCAAACGCGCAAAGCTCCTTTGCAAACGCAACGATTCCGCTTTTGTCGCTCACGCTAAGCAGGGCTTTCATCGTCCTATCCTTTTTTCTTTGCATGATACAAGGAGTTGGCTAATCGTTTTGCGTTTGCCCGTTTTTGCCGCTAATTTTCGCGCAATTTGTTACGAATCTGCACTTGTTCGAGGATTTTTTCGAGATTGTCTTGCGCGCCGTTTATGGCATAGAGCGGCGCGGGGTCTTTCGCGCCTTTTTGCTCGCGCTCAAAGGCGATTTGCTCGAGATAATGGGGCGTGTCTTTGAGCCGCTCGGCGATTTGGTCGAGCGATTTGTTCTCGAGATTGGCGAGCAATTGCGCAAACCACGCGTTCCCTGCGCCCTCTGTGTCGTTCTCTGCCTCGTCTTGCACCTTTGTTTTCTCTTTTGCTATGGTTTGTTGCAGTGTCGAGAAGTTGGAATCTATTTTCATATTTTTCCTTTGCATTTGGAATCTTGCAACACCACAAGCAAAAATTGTGCCTTGTTGGCGTGGCAGATTCTGTGCCCCCTTTGCGCCCATTTGTGCTATAATGGCGAATCGTTTGCGGTGGGGTGGGGGCTTTGGGGGTAACGGATTCCAAACCCGATTTGGCAAAAGCCCATTGCAAACTTTAAATACCAACACACAAGGAAGCAAGATGAAAAAGACACGTTTGGCATTATCGTTTTTATGTCTATGGGGAATCCCAATGAGCATGCAGGCTCAAGATTATACCAATAGTATTGGTATGGTTTTTACGTTGATTCCAGCAGGAAGTTTTATGATGGGCGAAGATCCATCATTGAATAATGAGGGCAAAGATGACGAAAGACCACAGCACGAAGTTACCAATCTCGAAGCCATTTTATATTGGTATTTATGAAGTAACGCAAAAGCAATGGGAAGATGTGATGGGGCAAAATCCAAGTTATCATAAGGGAGACAATAATCCCGTTGATAGTGTCTCGTGGAATGACGTGCAGGAATTTATCAAAAAGTTAAATGCGCGCGAGGAGCATAGTCGATACAGATTGCCAACAGAAGCAGAATGGGAATATGCGGCAAGAGGTGGAACAAAAACGCGTTATTTTTGGGGCAATGAACAATCTAAGTTGATAGAGCATGCTTGGGTAGTCGCCAATGCAAAAGAAACAACGCACCCCGTTGGCACAAAAAAGCCAAATGCTTTTGGAATCTATGATACGTCGGGTAATGTGCGGGAGTGGGTGCATGATTGGTACGACAGGGATTATTATTCTAAGAGCGCCAAAATCGACCCCAAAGGAGCGGCAAGCGGCTATGGACGGGCTTATCGCGGCGGCAGCAAGGACGGGGCAGAGTTTCCCACCCGTTCATCGTATCGTTGGCGAGAGACGCCAGATACGAAAGTGCAGAATTTAGGATTTCGCCTTGTCATGGAAGTCGAGGATTGATGTTGTCGAGCCTTGTAAATCGTCTGATTGTGCGCACAAGGGTTAAAATATATTAAAGAGCATTGATACGTTTGATTTTATCATCATCGATGAATGCCACCGCAGCATTTATGGACAATGACGGCAAGTGCTTGAATATTTTGACGCGTTTCTTATTGGGCTTAGCGCGACACCCTCGAAACATACGTTAGGTTTTTTCGCCCAAAATGTCGTGGCGCAATATGACTTAGAAAAATCCATTCTCGATAAAGTCAATGTGGGCTATGAAATCTTTAGAATCAAAACTCAAATCAGCGAAAAAATGCAGCGTCATTGAAGCAAGCGCAGAATTTCAAGTACCATTTCGCGACAAAGAGACGCGAAAAATCGGCTATGAAACCCTAGAAGAAGATTTAGAATATTCTAAAACAGACCTAGACCGCTCCGTGCTCGCCCCCAGCCAGATTCGCACGATTTTACAGACCTATAAAGACAAAGTATTCACAGAGCTTTTCCCCGAGCGAAAGCCAAGCTATTTGCCCAAAACCTTGATTTTTGCCAAAGACGATAACCACGCCGAAGAGATTGTGCGCATTGCACGCGAAGTGTTTAACGAAAGCAATACATTTGCGCAAAAAATCACCTATAATATCGGCAATCAGAATCCGCACGAGCTCATTAATAGTTTTAGAAATTCCAAGCAATTTAGAATCGCCGTAACTGTGGATATGATAGCCACAGGCACAGACATTAAGCCGCTCGAAGTTTTGATTTTTATGCGCAACATTAAGTCGGCGAGCTACTATGCGCAAATGGTTGGGCGCGGTGTGCGCAGCATTCATCGCGAGGATTTACGCGCGGTTACGCCAAATGCGGATTCCAAGACGCATTTTTATGTAGTCGATGCAGTCGGCGTGAGCGAGAGCCAAAAGCTCGATTCGCGTCCGCTTGAGCGCAAAAAATCCTTGAACTTCAAAGAGATTTTAAATTGCATACGCGAGAGTGTAGAAAAAGATAACTATGAAAAAGATGTGCTGCTAAGCTTTGCCTCGAGGCTAAGTCGCCTAGAACTCAAATTAGGCGATGACGATAATGCGAGCCTAAAAGATTCGAGCGGCAAGAGCCTCTGCGCCCTTGCGGGCGAGATTTTGGAGTTTGCCGATTCAGAGTGTTCCGAACGCTCACTTTTTCAAGCCGCGCCCTCGCCTTGCCAAACCGAGATTCCCAGCTGTCAAGCTGAAAATTTTTTGTGCGATTCCGAGCCTCCTATTTGTGATTCTGTGCCTCCCTCTTATCATTCTGAACCCAATCTCCCTTGTCATTCCGAGTCTCCCATTTGTCATTCTGAGCCTTTAGGCGAAGAATCTCAAAATGAGGAATCCCACAACAAGGAATCCCCAAGCAACCCGCTAGAGATTTTCAGAGATGAAAGCTTTTGCAATCAGCTTCTAGCAATGGCAAGAAAGAGCAAAATCTACATCGATGAAACCTCGCAAGATTGCGTACTGCACACGGGGTTTGACACGCAAAATGAGCAGAATCTCATCAATAGATTCCTTGATTTTATCTTGAGAAACAAGGACGAAATCGAGGCGCTAAGCATCATCTATGCGCGGGATTACAAGAATCGCCACCTGACATATAGGGTGATTAGCGAGCTCGCAACCAAGCTAAAGCACGAGTTCATGGACATTCCAAGCCTCTGGAATGCGTTTGCTTTGCGCGATAAAGACAGGGTCAGCAGGAATCCGAGCAAGAACCTCACGAATCTCATCAGCCTCGTGCGCTACGCGCTGCATCATGACGATAGGCTGCAAGATTTTGCAATTGTTTCCATTTCGCGCTATAATTTGTGGATTGGACGCTGCTTGCAAAAAGGTATACGCTTCAGCCCCGAGCAGGAGGCATTTTTGGAGCTCATCAGAGATTACATCATCGCAAATGGAATCGCCGAAATTGCCGATATTCAAGAGATTTGCGAGAGTTTGGGCGGGCTGTATCGCGCAAAGGCATTGTTCAAGGAATCGCTCGAAACACTCATCGATGAGCTTGGAATGGCGTTGGTGGGGTAGGTTGTCGTATTTAGTAGAACGCCTATTTAGGAATGAGTGAGGTTTAAAACAAATGAATTTGTATTAACATTAAAAAATAAATTAAGGAGATATTACAATGTCAAATTTTGGTTATGAAATTGATTTTTTGCCTGTTGGCAATGGTTCAAGTGGAGATGCAATAGCTATAAGATACGGG
>CAMXAV010000023.1 GCA_947179285.1 uncultured Helicobacter sp. | reverse complement strand
CGCAATTGCAAGCCTTTGGCGATTCGATTGCCCAAATCGGCGAGACATCGCAAAAAGTCGAGGAGCAAATCAACAATATCGAAAAAGATTTGAGCCTGATTGCAATCGACATCGCCAAAGAAATCATCGCCAAAGAAGTCTCGTCTGAAAGCAGCGAAATCGCCCTCACACTCTCTAAAAAGCTGCTCGAATCGCTCAAAGAGGCAACCAAGATTCTCATCAAGCTCAACCCCCAAGACTACGCACTCTTGCTCAAGCGATTTGACGGCGATGGGCGCATCAAGCTCCAAGCCGACAAAGCCATTGCGCGCGGCGGCGTGGTTGTGATTAGCGATAGCGGCAATCTCGATGGCACGATTATGTCACGTTTTGAAAACCTCAAACGTTCCATTCTCGAAGGACGTCCCTCGTGATAGCCTCCATGCAGCTCACAACGATTAAACAAAAAAGCATAGACGAACTCGCGATTCTCTGCGAGCAGATTCGCAACAGAATCTTGCATGTCGTCTCGCAAAACGGCGGGCATTTGAGCTCGACACTCGGCGCAACCGAGCTCATTGTCGCCATGCACTATGTCTTCGACTGCCCCAATGACCCATTCATCTTCGATGTCTCGCACCAAGCCTATGCACACAAGCTGCTGACAGACCGCTGGGAAAACTTCGAGACATTGCGGCAATATCAAGGCATTAGCGGCTACACCAACCCCAAAGAGAGCCCCTATGATTATTTTGTCGCGGGGCATAGCTCGACCTCGCTTTCGCTCGCTGTGGGCGCGGCAAAGGCGATTGCACTGCACAAAGAAGACCGAATCCCTGTCGTGCTGATTGGCGATGGCTCGCTATCATCGGGGCTTTGCTATGAGGCGCTCAACGAACTTGGCGACCGCAAATACCCGCTCGTGATTCTGCTTAACGACAACGAAATGAGCATCGCCCACCCGATTGGCGCGATTAGCCGCTATCTCTCGCAAGCCATCGCGGGCGAGTTTTTTCAGTCGCTCAAGTCGCGCGTGGAATCGATATTGCGCAAGCTGCCCGAAGGCGCAACCTACATGGCAAAGCGCTTTGAAGAATCGCTCAAGCTCATCACGCCTGGGCTGTTGTTCGAGGAGCTCGGGCTCGAATATATCGGACCCATCGATGGGCACAATCTACACGAAATCATAGACGCGCTCACGCTCGCCAAAAACATGCAAAAACCCATCGTGATTCACGCCCAAACGCTCAAGGGCAAGGGCTATAAAATCGCCGAGGGGCATCAAGAATCATGGCATAGCGTCAGCTCGTTTGACTTGCAAAATGGGCAGGCGAAGGCAAAGAGCGCCACAAAGTCGCCAACGAGCGTCTTTTCACAAACGCTGCTTTCGCTCGCACATGACGATTCCCGCTTGGTCGGAATCACCGCCGCAATGCCCAGCGGCACGGGGCTAGACGCGCTCATCGCCGCCTACCCCAACCGCTTTTGGGACATCGCGATTGCCGAATCGCACGGCGTTACCTCTATGGCAGCCTGCGCCAAAGAGGGCTTGCGCCCGTTTGTGGCAATCTATTCCACCTTCTTGCAACGTGGCTTCGACCAACTCGTGCATGATGTCGGAATCCTAAACCTTCCTGTGCGTTTCATGCTCGATAGGGCGGGCATTGTCGGCGAAGATGGCGAGACGCATCAAGGCTTGTTCGATGTGGGCTATCTGCGCCTTATCCCCAACTTCACGCTTTGCGCGCCGTTTTGCAACAAAATGCTATCCGCGATGGTGCGCTTTGCGCAAGGTTTCGATAGCGGTCCGCTCGCCGTGCGCTACCCGCGCAAGAGCTTTATCCTCGATGATTCCGAGCTGCCCTTTGGCGAGATTGTCGCGGGCAAGGGCGAGATTCTCATCGATGGGCAGTCCCCCGTGGCGCTTGTTTGCTATGGCAACGGCGTGGGCAGGGGCTATCGGCTCGTGCAGGCGCTGCGCGAAAGGGGCTTGCCGATTCCAACGC
This sequence comes from uncultured Helicobacter sp., assembly GCA_947179285.1. Lineage (GTDB taxonomy): Bacteria > Campylobacterota > Campylobacteria > Campylobacterales > Helicobacteraceae > NHYN01. Next base: position 5,838 of record CAMXAV010000023.1, on the reverse strand, counting down.
TTGTTGATTTGCGCTTTGCCAAGCCGCTCGATTCCGCTCTGCTTGCCTCGCTCGCCCAAACCCATAGCACATGGTGCGTCTTGAGCGACAATGTCGTCCCTTGCGGCATTGCAAGCGCGCTTGGCGAGTGGCAAAACGCGCATGGCACACATGCGCGCATTGTCTCGTTCGAGATTCCCGATTCGTTTGTGCCGCATGGCAAGGTCGAGCACATCGAGAAAATGTTACAAATCGACACAGAATCGCTGCTTGAGCGTTACATCGCATTGCCAAAGCAACAGGGGGAAAACGATGAATCCTAAGCTCACCACCGCCCTCTTTCAGGCATTCACGATTTTCTATCTCCTGATGTTGGGCTTTGCATGCGGCGTGATTCTCTCGCTTGGCGCATTGAGCGCCCCCGTGATTTTTCGCGATGCGCTCATCATTTCAGAAGGCGCAATCGATGCGTTCCAAGCGGGCATGATTATGACCGAAATCTTCGTCCGCGCAAGCTATGTGCTGCTGTTTGTCGCGATTTTGATTGCGCTCTATGAGATTCTTAGCGCCACAATCCATTCGCAAAAACGTTTCTTGATTTTTGGCTCTATCGCCATCGCCGCGATTCTTTTGTTTGTTCTTTATTATCTGCCCGCCATCATCGAAATCCAAAAGCAAGGCGAAGAAGCCCTTGCAAACAGCAATTTCCATGCCTTGCACCAACAATCTGTGTGGGCATTCTATGCGGCTTTTTATGCGCTCATCGCGCTTTTTTCTAGTCGGGTGCTGCTTTTGTTGCGCCAGCAATAGCATGCGGCTTGTTTTATTTTGTGCGTTATAGTACGTATTTTTATGAAAGAGGACAAAATGACACGACACATCATTATGGCTTTTATGGTTTTCTGTTGTGTGGGGCTCGCAAGCGCCGAGACCAACGCGACAAAAGACAAAGCAACAAGCGCCGGGCGGCTCGAAGCCTATAACAAATTGCGCAATGTCATGCGCATGATTGAAGAACGTTATGTCGATGAGATTTCGTTCAACGAGATTGTAAACAAAGCCATTGACGGCATGTTGAGCAACCTAGACGCGCATTCTGCCTATTTGGACGCGCGCAAGTTTGACGAGCTCAAGGTACAAACAAGCGGCGAGTTTGGCGGCGTTGGAATCACAATCGGGCTCAAAGAGGGCGCGCTCACGATTATTTCGCCCATAGACGGCACGCCGGGCGAAAAGGCGGGGCTTAGAAGCGGCGATATTATCCTCAAAATCAACGACAAGAGCACGCTCAACATGGCAATCGATGATGCCGTCGACCTCATGCGCGGCGAGCCGGGCAGCAAGGTGCAGCTCGCGATTGTGCGCAAAAACGAGCCAAAACCCATCGTCTTTGACATCGTGCGCGACATCATCAAGGTCGAAGCCGTCAAGGCAAAGCGCATTGCGGGCACAGACATTCTCTATATCCGCGTGAGCTCGTTTAGCCGCAACGTGAGCCAAAACATCAAAGAAGAGCTCAAAAAGGCAAAATGGCTCAAAGGCATTATCCTCGATTTGCGCAGCAACCCAGGCGGGCTGCTCAACCAAGCCGTTGAAGTCTCGGATATTTTCCTAAAAGAGGGCATCATCGTCTCGCAAAAGGGGCGCGAGGAGAGCGAGAACATCGAGTTTAAGGCTTCGGCAAATAGCGCTTACGAATCTGTGCCTATGGTCGTGCTGATTAACGGCGGCAGCGCGAGCGCGAGTGAGATTGTCGCCGGCGCGCTCCAAGACCACAAACGCGCCGTGATTGTGGGCGAAAAGAGCTTTGGCAAGGGCAGCGTGCAGGTTGTGCTGCCGCTCGACAAAAACGAGGGCTTGCGCCTTACGATTGCGCGCTATTATCTCCCAAGCGGGCGTACGATTCAGGCGCTTGGAATCACGCCCGACTTGCTGATTTACCCCGGCGCCGCGCCGCGCGAAGAAAATGGCTTTAGCATTAAAGAATCCGACCTCAAGCAACATCTCGAGGGCGAGCTCGAGAAAATCGACACATCGTCCAAAAAAGCAGGCAACAAGAACGACATCACAAGCAGCATGCTTTGGGACGATATTCAGCTCAAAAGCGCCGTTGATGTGCTGAAATCTTGGGCTGTGATTAAGCCCGATTCTCAATAAGGAGAAAAAATGGAACTCCTCTACGAAGGCAAAGGCAAGAAGCTGTTTGCAACGAGCAACCATGACGAGCTCATCGCGTTTTTCAAAGACGATTTGACGGCGTTTAATGCGCAAAAAAAGAGCAGCGAAGAGGGCAAGGGCAGGCTCAATTGCGCGATTACGACATTGCTTTTCGAGCTTTTGCAAGCGCAAGGAATCGCCACGCATTTTGTGCGCAAACACAGCGAAAACGAGATTGTGTGCAAACGTGTAGAGATTATCCCCATCGAAGTTGTCGTGCGCAATGTCGCCACAGGCTCGCTGACCAAGCGGCTTGGCGTGCGCGAAGGGACGATTCTAAACGAGCTTGTCGAGTTTTATTATAAAAACGATTCGCTAGGCGACCCGCTCATCAATGACGAGCATGCGCTATTGCTTGGCTGCGTGCCGCATGCAAGCCTGCTTGAGCAATTGCGCAAACAGGCGCGCGCCGTGAATGCAATCCTTGTGCCTTTCTTTGCCAAGCGGAATCTGCGCCTGATTGACTTCAAGCTCGAGTTTGGGCTCGATTCAGCCAACACGCTTCTGCTCGCCGATGAAATCACGCCCGATAGCTGCCGCTTTTGGGATTCAGATAGCAACGAAAAGCTCGACAAAGACCGCTTCCGCGAGGATTTGGGCAATGTCAAAATGGCTTACGAAGAGGTTCTTTCGCGCATACTTTCTTAGGAGACGACCATGCAAGCAAAAGTCTGTATCACCTTTAAAGACGGAGTTTTGGATTCAGAGGGCAAAACGATTCTAAACGCATTGCATACGCTTGCATTCGATTCTGTGCGCAATGTGCGTGCGGGCAGGCTCTTTGTGCTCGACATCGATGCGCCCGACAAACAAAGCGCACGCGAGGTGGCACAAAAGGCATGCGATGTGTTGCTCGCCAACCACATCATCGAAGATTACGAGATTGAACTATGAATGTCGCCATTGTACGCTTCTTGGGCACAAATTGCGAGTGGGACATGCACCATGCCTACACAATGCTTGGCGCGCGTGCCTGCTTTGTTTGGTTTGCCGATTCTGCGCTACCAAAAGGCACAGACCTCGTCATCTTGCCCGGCGGCTTTAGCTATGGCGACTATCTGCGTTGCGGCGCGATTGCCCGTTTTGCGCCGATTATGAGCGCTGTGGCAGAGTTTGCCAAAAAGGGCGGCAGAGTGCTTGGAATCTGCAACGGATTCCAGATTCTGCTCGAAAGCGGCTTGTTGCAAGGCGCGCTTATGCGCAACCACAGCGGGCGCTTTGTGTCCAAGATGTCGACGCTTCGCGTGCAAAGCAACGACAATGCGTTTTTACAAGGTCTGCCCAAAGGCGCTTGCTTGCGCATTCCGATTGCGCATGCCGATGGCTGCTATTACACGCCAAACTATGAATCGTTGCGCGAACATGACCAGATTCTACTCTGCTATGACGACAACCCAAACGGCTCAATGCACGACATCGCAGGAATCTGCAACGAGGCAAAAAATGTCTTTGGGCTCATGCCCCACCCCGAACGCGCAATGGAATCCTTGCTCGGCAGCACCGATGGCGTAGCGCTCCTAAGGAATCTTCTTTGCTAAGAATCGCTTTTTTCTTCGTGTGTCTGTTTGCCCCGCTTCTTGCGCTCACGCAAGCCGAGCAGATTCAAAAGGCACGTGAAGAAATCTTTCAGAGTATCGAAAACGAGGGCAGCTTGGAGCTCGAAGAGCTGAATGCGGGCGATTCCTTTGGTGTCGTCCCCCCGCCGCCTGTGCAGAGCCTCGAGGAGCTGCCCACGCCCAACCTCGCCAACCAATCCGAGCTCCCCGAGCAACCAAGCGTGCTGGAACAAAACGGCGCACGCAGCCTCTATCTTTCGCACCTCAACCCGCTTTCGCGCTCGCTGTATGTCGGCGAGGTCGTGCCTTTGTCGTATAAGCTCGTGGTGTTTGGCGAGCTGCAAGGCTCGATAGAGACGACATTTTCGGGCGATAATAGCGTGATAGTCCTGAACGATGATTCGCCTTGGCGGCAAAACAGCGATGGCACGTTCAACAATACTTTCTATGCGCAAATCAAAAGCGCAAACTTCACGATTCCCAAGCTCAAGGTCGCAATCGAAGTACAAGGCGGCGAGCTTTCGCAAGAAATCAGCGCCACAAGCGGCACGGCAATCACGCTTAGCGGCAACCCGCTCTTTAGCCATGTCATCGCGTCTGATTTCTCGCTTGATGATTACAAAATCACGAGCTATGACACGCAAAACAATCTCGCTGTGTTTGCGATTAGCACGGGAATCTCGAATATCCAAGACTTGCGCATCGGCAGCTATCCGCGCCAAAACTATGAAAGCGGCGTGATGAGCCCCGAAAAATCGGCGATTATTTATTATGTCATTATCCCCAAAGATGTCGAGCCGATTGCGTTCGACTATTTCAGCACGCAAGATTTCCAATTTCATCGAATCTCTGTTTCCAATATCCCCATCGATGACCGCGTGAGCACGCAGAGCGACCTCAAGCCCAAGCGCACGATTAGCCTCTTTCAGCTAAGCGTTGGCGGCGGCGCGATTTTCTTCTTGCTCATCGCGTTTGCCATTACGCGCTCGTGGCTGTGCCCCATCGGAATCGCGCTCGTGATTGCCTATTTCATCGTGGATTTTTTCATCACCGACACAGCGCGGCTTATGCCCAATGCCGAGGTGAAGATTCTGCCAACCTTTAATTCCACGGTGATTATCCGCCAAGAATCGCCGCTCTTTGTCGAGATTCTCGATAAACGCAATGGATTTTATAAAATCGTAACCAATGACGGGCGCATTGGCTGGGTTAGGAGGGAAGAAGTTGAACACTAGAAAAATCAAGGGCGTTTTGTCGTATGTCTATACCTTCATCGTTGTGCCGTTTATCATCGCACTCATGTATCTCATTCCCACGCAGCAGCGCCGATTCCGCCGCTGGTGTGGCGTGTGGTTCATGACGCTTTTTCGTATCAAGGTGCGCGTAGAGGGCGAGTTTGACACGAGCGCGCAAATCGTGCTGCTCAACCACCAAAGCTATCTCGATGTGATTTTCCTCGAGGCATTCTACCCCGGCGATTTATGCTGGGTTGCCAAAAAAGAGCTCGGCGACCTCTTTTTCTATGGGCATGCACTCAAAGCGCCCAAGATGATTCTGCTCGACCGCGAGGACAAACGCTCGCTCGTGATGCTCTTCAAGCTCGCCAAAGAACGGCTTGACGAAAACCGAATCCTTGCCATTTTCCCCGAAGGCACGCGGAGCGCGGGCAAGGAGGAGTTTTTGCCGTTCAAAAGCGGCGCAAAGCTCTTGGTCGAAAAACATCATTTGCGCTATCAGCCCATCGTTGTCGTGCATACGCGGCGATTCTTCGACATCGGCAAGCTGCTTGTTGGCGGCGGCGAGTCGCTGTTTGTGCCGCTGCCTGCGCGCGACTTTGTGCCAAAAGACAAAAAGGCAGAATCTAGCGCAGATTCGCAAGACGCAAAAGACGCAGAATCGCCCGATTGGTTCACGGCTTTGCGCGATGAAATGCATGCATGCTACATGCAGCATTACCAACCACAAGAAACAAAGGAACAATAAATGGAAGAAATCATCAAACATTACCCCGAAGCTTTGGGCTACCACCAAGGCGGCAAGATTCAAATCATGCCCCGCCGCGGGCTCGAAAACGAGCGCGACCTCG
>CAMXAV010000022.1 GCA_947179285.1 uncultured Helicobacter sp. | reverse complement strand
ATTTTGCACATCATACGCATAGAGAATCTGCGGGTCAAGCGGCAGCGTCAAGAGCTCATCAACGAGCAAATCCGAGGCGATTTCATCGCTATCAATCGAGAGAATCCAATCGTTTTTTGCAAGTTTTGCGCCAAGCTGCTTCATCTTGCCAAAGCCGATAAATGGGTGCTTGTGAATCGTAACATTCGCAAATTCTTTGGCGATTATAAGCGTTTTGTCTTGCGAGCCATTGTCGAGCAAGACGACTTCGTCAAGCCGCGCGAGCGCGCCGAGCACTTGCGCCAAGAGCCGCTCGGAATCCCGCGTGAGAATCACCGCCGAAATCGCATTAGCCATAAATTTCCTCATATTGATTTTTAAATCGTTTATGAAACCAAAACCATTCATCGGGTTTTTGTTCTATCATTTCTTGCGTAACATCGGCGATTTGTTGAGTCATTTTCAAAACATCTTCTTGCACATCTTCGCTTTGCATGGGCAAAATGGGCGTGCAAAAATAGGCGGTGCAATGCGAGAAATCGGCGTTGCATTGCACAAACACAGGCAAAATCACCGTCTCGAATCGCCGCGCCAGAATCGCCGGCGCGGGCGTGTGCCGCACTTGTTTATCAAAAAAGCGCACCAAGCGCCCTTCGGATTCTGACGTGTTTTGGTCAACAATCATACCAAGCGCCGTGCCCTTGCTCATCATCTTGAGCATCGCCTTGAGCCCATTTTGCTTGTCAATCAGCACGATTCCAAAGCGCTCGCGCACGCTGCGCAAGAACATATCGAGCGTTGCGTTCTTGAACATGCGCCCAACATTGCCCACACGCCCATACATAATGCCCGCGCTCACGGCGGCGAGCTCCCAGCAGCCATAGTGCGCGGTGATAATCACGAACGGCTTGCCCTTTGGAATCGCGTTTTCGGCGCTCTCTTGCCCAACAAAATTCACGCGCCGCAAAATCGCCTCTTTAGAATCCACAGCGATGCGCAGGGATTCGAGGATATTGAACGCAAAGTTTTGATAGCAGCGCGTGATGATGCGCTCTTTTTCGGCGTTGCTCAACCTATCGCCATAGACAAAGTCGAGATTCACACGCGCATCGCGCTTGCGGCGTCTGTCGAGCAGCGCAAACAACCCCGCAAGCGTCTTGAGAAAGCCCAAAAACGCCCAATGGGGCAGCGCAGCCACGAAATGCGCGAGAGAATAAAATAAGAACGACATAATTTTTTGCTTCATTGTGTCTCCAATATGGCGCGTGCACATTGCGCGACACTCTCTGGCGCGAGGTCTTGCAGCCCGCTTGGTGCGTGCAGCGCGCGATTTTTGGGCGAGAGCAAGCCGAAACGTTCGATGGTTGTGTCGGAAAACAGCATAAGCGAGGCGCGGCAGAGCGCAAACGCGAGATGTACAACGCCCGTGTCGCCGCCGATGACGAGGTCGGTTTGCAAGATGAGCGCCTTGAGCTCGTCAAGGTTGAGCGGCGGCAGCGCACACAGCGCGCCATTTTGCGCGACAAGATGTGTCGCAACCTCTGGGGCGGAGTGCGAGAGCAAGAGGATTTGGCATTCGGGCAGCAGTTTTGAGAGCGCCAAAAAGTGTCGCGGCGGATAGACTTTTGAGGCGCGCGAGGATTCGAGCGCGAAGAGAATCTTGGGCTTTGCGCCAAAGTTTTGCAACAACGCAGCGATTCTTTGCGCCCCTTCGGCGCTTGGGGCAAGCGGCAGCGGGCGGCTCGCGCGCGTGGCGAGAAACTCTGCAAGCCGCGTCTCATCGCATGTTTGCCCATACGCAAACGCGAGCAATTGCGCGTTGCGCTTGAGGATATGCTCGCTGTATGCGATGTGGTAGTGGTGGTTGTAGAAAAGCGCGGCGATTCCCTCGCGCGCCGATTTGCGCGAGAATCCATAGCGGTGTTTTGTGCAGAGCAACGCGCCCACGAGCGCGCTTTTGAACAGCCCTTGCGCGTCAATGGCATAGTCAAACGTGCCAATGTTGCGCAACTGCCACAGAATCGCGGCAGTCTGCGAATACGCGCGCTCGCGCAACAAGCGGCGCAAGGGCAGCGGGTAGATGGCGCTGATGTATGGCGCGTTTTCGAGCAGCGGGGCAAAGTCGGAATCGACAAACCACATGCGCTCGCGGCGTTCAAACATCGGCAGCAAGAGCGCAAGGTGGATAATATCGCCAAGCGAGGAGAGTTTGATGAGCGCTTCTTGCATTCTTTTGTCTTTTAGTCAGCTACATTGGCTCTTGATTTCTACAAAAATCATCACCAATTACCCTCGCAAGTTTTGCTATGCCTCAAGCCATTGGATATGGATTGCGAGCCCTTCGGGCAAAGAGATTGGGGCGAGCGCCTCACGCAAGAGGTAGGTGTCGTGGCTCGTGATGATTTGAATCGTGTTGTTCTCGAGCTCGAAAGTCGCGCTATGCACATTCACAGCGACAGCATCGGCGATTCCAAGCAATGCGCAAAGCCATTCCACGCAATGATAATCGGGCAGCAAAGACGCAAGGGCGTTGTGGCGCTCAACGCTGGGCGGCTTCTTGCCGCCATAAAACTCGACCAAGAAGGCAATCAAGATTCTATCGCGATGCGTGTAGCCATAGTTCAAGCCATTGGCGAGGAAATAGCTGCTATGTTTATGGCTTTGGTAAAAATTCAGCGCCGCGCCGATATACACGAGCCGCGCGCTCGTCTTGAGGTGGGGCTTATACTGCGCATCGAGACGATGCAGCGGTTGCAACAAGTCAAACAGCCGCAATGCATAAGACGCCGTGAGCTTGGAGCGTGAATCTTGGATAGAGAATCTATCAATCAGGCTGCGCAAGCTCGGGTTGAAGCCGCGCGGAAAGGTGAAGTTGCATGTGCGCAAGAGGTCGCTCAAAAACACGCCTTCGCGCACGCCAACGCCGCTTGTAACGACTTGCTGGGTTTGGAAATGTTCGAGCAAGAGGCTAAAGATGAGCGCGCCGCCGCGGATATTGTCGAATCTTTCTTCGGCGATTCCGAGCTCTTCGAGCTGCTGTGTCGTTGTGGCAGAATAAATTTTTTCATAAAATTGTTTGTATTGTTGCGGGTTGTACTCGAACGCATGCAGTGTCGTGAGCGGGTAGTCTTGGGATTCCATAATGGTTTTAGAAATCGCGCGGATTGTGCCGCCGATTCCAAACACGCGCACGCTTTGCATCGAATCGGGCAGGTTTTTGAGCGCGTCTTTGACAAACGCGATTGCCTCGCTAACGGGCGCGTTTTTGTCAAAGAAAAGTTCTTTGAGTCGGATTGTGCCGATGTTGAGCGATGTGAGCGTTTCGATTTTGCCCCCGACAATATGCGCGCACTCGCACGAGCCGCCGCCGATGTCGATGGTGATTCCGTCAGGGTAGGGCAAGAGGTTAGACGCGGCGACAGCGCCATAAAATGCCTCTTTTTCGCCGCTAATGACCTTGACGCTAAGCCCAAGACATGAGCGCACGAGCGAGACAAACTCGCTTCTGTTGGGCGCATCGCGCACGGCGCTTGTGGCGACACAAAGAATCTTGCGTGCGCCGAGCTCTTGGGCGATTTTCAAGAAGCCGCGCAATGTGCTAAGCGCGCGTTCGATGGCGGCTTGTTGCAAGACGCCGCCGTTGTGGTAGCTGTTTTCAGAGATTCGCATGCGGCTTTTGTGCTCTTCGACAAGATAGAATCCATAGCGGCTGGTGCGCCGAAAAATAGCGATTCTTGCGGAGTTCGAGCCAATGTCTATGATTGCGGTAACTTTTGCCATTATTCCTCTTTTTGTAATCTTTCGTATTTGTATTTGAGTTCGTCTATGCTTTCGATATTATCAGGGTCTGGAATCAACGCATCAACAGGACAAACAGGAACACATGAGGGCTCGTCATCATAGCCAATGCACTCTGTGCAGCGGTCGGGGTCGATGATATAGTGCGGGTCATCGACATCAATCGCGCTGTTGGGGCATTCTTCGCGGCATTCATCGCAGGCGATACATTCCTCGGTAATCATCAAAGCCATGTCTCACTCCCTATCAAGATAGGCATTTGTACCCTAAAGTTTCTTATATTATTATAAACCATTTGGATTATGATGAACGAAGCATAGAATCCAAAGCCGCGCCAATGGAATCTTGGCGCATGAAAAATTCGCCCATGAGGAACGCATGCGCGCCGCATGCGCGCAAATCCTCGAGCTGCTCACGCTCGTGCAGCCCGCTTTCGGCGACAATAATTTTGCCGTTTGGAATCAGCGGAATGAGCCTCTTGGCAAGCTCCATGTCCATGTTGAAATCTTCAAGGTTGCGGTGGTTGATGCCGATAATATCCGCACCTGCGGCAATGGCTGTGAGCAGCTCGGTCTTGCTATGCACCTCGACAAGCGGTTCGATTCCGACATGTCGGCTCGCGCTAATGAGGTTTTGCAGCTCTTTTTTGCTCAAAATCGCGGCGATGAGCAGCAGAGAATCCGCGCCATACACGGCAGATTCGACAATTTGGTAGGGGTCGATGATGAAATCTTTGCGCAAGAGTGGCAGGCGCACAAAGCGGCGAATCGTGCTCAAATACTCGAGATTGCCCAAAAAGAAATGTTCCTCTGTGAGCACTGAAATCGCGCTTGCGCCGTGTTCTTCGTATTCTTGAGCAATCGACAGCGGCTCGAAATCCTCGCGAATGATGCCCTTGCTTGGGCTCGCCTTCTTGACTTCGGCGATGATGTTGAGCCCGTCTTTGGCAAGCGAAGCGGCAAACGGGCGCGGCGTGTAGGGGTTGTAGGCGAGGCTGCGCCCGAGCTCTTCGAGCGGAAAATCTTTCTTGGCGCGCTCAATGCTTTGCTTTTTGCGTTCGAGAATGGAATCAAGAATCATTGCTGTGCCCTTTGCTCTTGCTTTGGTTTGCAGTTTTTGACGCGCTCATAATGCTCTTTAATCTCGGGCTCTTTGTCGCGCTCTTGCTCGGGGATTTTCTCGAAAATCTCGCGCGCCTTTTGGCAATCGTTGAGGTAATAATACCCCCAGCCAAGCGAATCGAGATACGCGGGCATATCGGGCTGCTGCTCGAGCGCCTTTTGCACATAGCCGATTCCCGCTTCGATATTCACCTGATGGTCAATCAGCAGATAGCCCAAGAAATTATAAATCAAATCATCAGCCTCGCCGCTATCGGCGACTTTTTTGAGCTTATCCACAATCGGATTGAGCAGCTCTTTTTGCGTGATGGGCTGCTTGAGATTCTCGTATTCAAGCAGCGCCTCAATCGTGATGAATCGCATTTCTTTGGTTTCTTCAAACAAGACTCGGGCGAGCTCCATCGCCTTTTGCGGCTGCTTTTGCTCGCGATAGAGGTCGAGCAGCAACATCTTGTCTTGGTTGGGATTCTCTTCGAGCAGCTCAATCGCCTTGTTGAAATGCTTGTTGATGAGCAAAATATTGAGATACAGCTGCAAGTTTTCTTGATTCGTATCTTGTTTGTAAAGTTTGGCATAGACTTCTTCGGCGCGGTCGAGTTGTTTTTCTTTTTTGTAAATATCGCCGAGTATCAGGCATAGCCTCTCCTCGCAGCCCTTGAAGCGGATATGCGTCTCAAGCAGCGGAATCGCCTGTTTGATGGGCACAACAGAGATGAGCCGCTCGAGTATCAGGGCAGATTCGCCAAAATGGTATGACTTGCGAAACGCCGCTTGCGCGCCTTGCAAATCGCCATTCACAAACAGAATCGAGCCCAAAAGCTCATAGTTTTCCTCGTTTTCCTCGAGCTTCACGAGCTCCTCTGCCTCGTAGCGTGCGCGCTCGATGTCTTTGTTTGCCGTGAGCAGCGCAATGAGCGTGCGGCGCACGTCTTGGCTCGTTGGGTCGGCTTTGAGATAATGTTCCATATCGGCGAGCAAGGAATCGACTTCGTCTTGCGAGAGTGGCTCAAAGCGGCTTAGTTCAAGCGCGATTCCGAGCGATTGCTTGAGATATTCGGGCTTTTGTGTGGTTCTCCATAGCTCGTGAAAGATGTGTGCGCTTTCTTTGAGATTGCTCTCATCAAGCGCCACAAGCGCCTTGATAATCTGTGTGTCCTCGATGTCGAGCTCGGTGCTAGCGGGGGTTTTCGAGATGATGACTTCGTCTTGCTCAAGCGCGATTTCGCGCGAATCTTGCGGCGCTGCCGCCTGCTCTTTGCCCTGTTGCTTTTCGGCACAGCCGATGAACAGGGCTAGGCTAATGATGATAAGGGTTTGATAAAGGGACATTCTTTTTGTATCTCCTCAAATAGGCTTGTCGCAAATTTTTCCCAAAACGGAAATGTCTTGCATTGGTTGGGGCGCGCCTCATACACGGCGCATCGCTTTGTGTTTGGGTCGAAAAAAATGCACGCATACTCGCGCCCGCTGCTAGAAACAAGCGGCTTTTCGAGCAGCGAAAAACGATACCCCACCTTACGCACATAGCGCCGCATGAATGCCTCGACATCTTGCCCCAAAAACTGCGCAAGCGCGGTGATTTCGGCATAGCGCACAAACACATACCCACTCTCGCCACGACAACAAAATCCGTTGCACTGCTCGCATGCTTGGGGCTCAAAGGCAAAACAAAACTTCAATCAACACTCCATTTGCGCTTTGATGCTATGCGCGCAGGCTGCCTTGAATATGGCGCGCACTTCTTGCGAGAAATCGTCATTTTCATACACAAACAGCGGCGGCAGCACATGCGTTGGCGTCTTTGAGCCGAGCTTTGCCTTGCAAAGCAAAAGTGTCGCGTCTCTGTTGCTTTTGGGGTGCACAAAGCGCACGACTTCGACCTTGAAAGACGATTCTAAGAGGCTCTTAAAGACGCGGTCGCACTCGCGCGAGGCGAAACAAAAGATAAAATCTCCGCGAGGCTTTAGGAATTGTTTGAGATGTGCAAGCAGGCTTTCAAAGGGCAGATTCTCTTCTGATTTTGCCGCCGAAATCGTTGGGTTGGGGCTCTTGAGATGCCCGCTGCTATAAAACGGCGGGTTGGAAATGGCGATGTCAAACGATTGTGGAATCTCGGGCTTGAGCTCCAAAAAGTCGGCTTCGATGACTTCCGCTTCGATGTTTGCAGCCTCTGTGTTGCGCCGCGCAAAAAAAGCCATCTTGGACGTTTTTTCGACCATTGTGAGCGACACTTGCACATCGCGCGCACACAAAAGCCCCAAGACGCCGCTGCCCGCGCCAATGTCGAGCACACGCGCGCCTTGTGGGATAAAGTCGAGGGCAAAATGATATAAAAATAATGAATCGCTCGTGTATGCGTAGCCGTCCATTGGCTGTGCAATCTGAATCAAACGCCCCTTTCTCAATGCCGCTCCTCTTTGAGAGTTTCCTTTATTCTACCAAAAAAATACAGACAATGCTATAATAGCATTCCATTATATCGAGGAGAACTCTTATGTTGCGCAGAATCGCCCCCATTTTGTATTGCACCTTTTTATGTGCCTCTGTTTGCTATGCCGCAAATGTGCCTGCCTTGCCCTTTGTCGCTCGCGATTGTTGGAGCGGCAGCAAGGATTGCACGCAAGAGTTTTTTCTTTCAGGGCAGCTCATCTTTAAGAATCGTGCGCCAAATAAAATCGATTGCAAGGGGCTTAGCAGTGTCTTGTTTTTCGAGCCTGATGCCGAGAGCAAGAGGCTATTAAGCGGCGTGTTGTTCTATGGCGGCGACCCTATCAAGGTTAATATTCGCGGCGATGACGCACTCTATCAAGAGCTCGAACAAAAGCTGCCCGATTGGTATAAAGAAGGCTTGCTTGGCGAGGTGCAATTCTTCGTGAAGGGCAATTTCTATGGCTTTGTGCCCGCTGGCAGCGCGTGTAATGGGGGCTGGATTTATGAAATCAAGGCGCGCAACATCGAGCTACACGACAAAGTCAACGAGAGCTTGAGCGACAAGCAAGATTATAGCCAACTCTATGGCGACACGCATTTTGCCTATGAACGTATCTTGCTCAAGCCCGAGCACAACAAGCTTTTGTTGCGCAAAACGCCCAAAGGCGATGTGCTCGCAACGATTCTGCCCCAAGCGCAAAACTATGGCTTTTTGTATCGCCTCGATGGCGATTATTCCAACCATTGGGGGCACAATGGCTACCCGATTGACTTTGGGATTAGCGCAGCGCATAAAACAAGCGAGGCGACTAGCGGCTGGGTCAAGGTCATCTTTTTCCCGCCCAACGAAACATCGGGCGCAAAGGCGCTCGTGGGCTATATCCCCGCTGATTCCATT
>CAMXAV010000021.1 GCA_947179285.1 uncultured Helicobacter sp. | reverse complement strand
ATCGCCAATTTGGCATACGATATTTTGGCATTTCCATAACAAAAGGTTCATCTGCGCCCCTAAATGCAGTTAGACGCAGAATCTTTGCCATAACAAGCCCAAGCAATGCACCCAAGATATAGATTCCAAACAACCAATTCCCGGCGAGTTGCGCAGGAAAAAATGCACCAACAAACAAGACATAAACGGGCAATCGCGCCCCGCAGCTCATAAAATTGATGATAAAAAGTGTGAGCAATCTATCCTTACGGCTTTTTAATGTCCTTGTTGCCATGAAAGCGGGCACAGAGCAGCCAAAACCCGTTACGAGAGGGATAAAACTCTTGCCTTGCAAGCCAAATTTATGGAAGAATCCGTCTAATAAAAACGCGACACGAGACATATAACCCGTTGTTTCTAATAGTGCGATTCCAAAGAATAAAATCACGATATTGGGCAAGAATGACACAACAGCGCCTACACCGCCAATAATTCCATCGGCAATCAAAGATGAAAGAGCCTCGTTTGGTATATTGTCTTTAACCAAATCTCCGAGCCAGCCAAAGAAAGCTTCAATCAAATCCATAGGCAATGCGCCGAGCGTAAAGGTGAGCTGAAACAATGCCCACATGAAAAACAAAAATATTGGAATCCCCGCGTATTTGTTGATGAGAATCTTATCAATCGTGTGGGTATAATTACGTGCCTTTTTTGTTTCGTAATCGACTGTTTCGGTAATCAGCCCCTGCACAAATGCATTTAAGTCATCGAGAAAAATTTCTTTGTTAGAAGGCGTATCATAAATCGTATAGAGAGTATTCAAAGATTCTTGCAATTTTTGCGATAGTTCTAGCCAAATGGGTTTTTCATGTAAAAATGCAAATGTCTTTTCCTCTTGTTTGAGTAGCAAGATTGCAATTTGGCGCGCGCTTAGTTGGAGCGATTCGATACTCACGTCTTTTTTGCTCTCGATAAATTCTTCTAAACGCAAAATCTCCGTTTCAATCGCATTGCTATAAATGCGTTTATTAGTGCTTTGTCCCGTTTCGTGCATTTCTATAATATTATCAAGCAAAAGTTCCAAGTTTTCTTTTGTGTGTGCAGACACGCGCACGCTCGGAATCCCAAGCAATGCACTTAAAGTTTTTTCATTAATATTTATCCCCTCTTTTTGCGCCTCATCGCTCATATTGAGCGCCAAAATCATCTTTTTTTGCATCTCGAGCAGCTGTGCGCTCAAAAGCAGATTGCGTTCTAAATTTGTCGAATCTGCGACATTAACGATTAAGTCATAATCATTCGATTCCACAAAATTTTTGGTAATTTTCTCCTCTTCAGAATATCCATAGAGCGAATATGTCCCTGGTAAATCGATGATTTGGAGAGTATAGCCCTTGTGTGTCGTGCTCGCCTCGGCTTTTTCAACCGTAACTCCGGTAAAGTTTCCTACTTTCATGTTGGAATGGCACAGCGCATTAATCAACAAACTTTTGCCAACATTGGGCTGCCCCACAAGGGCGATTTTAATGAGCTTCTCTCGCCTTTTATCCATCGGTTTCAGACCTTCTCAACCTCAATCGCGTTTGCTTCATCGGCACGCAAAACAATGCAGCTTCTATCAAGTTCAACAAGGATTGTTGAGCCACCAAGAGATGTTTCGAGCTTTTTAATCTGCTTTGCCTTCGAGATTCCAAAGCTAAAGAATCTATCGCGCAATTGCTCATCAACCCCCAAATGCGTAATCACGGCTCGTTCGCCGTCTTTGAGCCCATTAATCGTCATCATCACCCTCTTTTTCAAAAATGAATTGTGAGAATTATATCCATATAGGATTAAAATAATATTAAAATTGATTCTCTTTTATAAGGGCTCTACGATTCCATGCGCACAAGCGACAGACAAAAAATTAAAAATAAAAAGTCTAAGAATTAATCGCCTCTTTTATCGTCTTGCACAACGCGCAGATATTGCGAATCTTTTCGCTATCGCTGATGTCTTGCAACAGAATCTGCACAATCGCACTGCCGACAATCACGCCGTCGACCCCCTCTGCCTTCTGCCGCGCGTTGTGCGCGTTCACGCCAAAGCCGACAAAGATAGGCGCGGCGCAATGCGCGCGAATGCTTGCGATGAGCGGTTGCAAATCCTCGTTTTTCGCCGCTCCTGTGATGCCCGCATAGGCGACTAGATAAATAAACGCGTCAGAATCGACCGATTCTGTGAGCATCTGCACGCGGGCGGGCGGTGTCGTGGGCGCAACGAGCGGCACAAGCGACAGCTGATGTCGCGTTGCGGCTTGCTTGTAGGGCGCGCTTTCTTCAAAGGGCACATCGGGAATGATGAGCCCGCGAATCCCGCTTTGGGCAAACGCGGCAAACACGGAATCCAGATTGCGATGATAGAGCGGATTCGCATAGCTCATCACAAAAAGCCGCATGCGCGTGTGTAGATTTTGCGCAATCGTGGCGACATCGCCCAGCGCAAAGCCCTTGCGCAAAACGAGCGCGTTTGCCTTTGCAATCACCTCGCCGTCAGCGACAGGGTCGGAAAACGGGATTCCGAGCTCGAGGCAATCCACGCCGTTTTCGCTCATCGCGAGCGCCAAATCCTCCGTAAAGCTAGCACAAGGCAGCGCGGCGGTGAGGTAGCAGACAAGTTGTTTCATCATACAATTCCTTTAGATTCCAAACATGCGACAATGGCAGTCGCGATGCCTTGTACGCCGCCTTTTGTGTCGTTCGTGTCGATTGTGTGGTGTGCACGTGCCGCATAAATCTGCGCGCGCTGCTCATACAGCGCACGCGCCTTGCTTGCGTCTGCAAAGAGCGGGCGCTTGGCGCGCTCCTCGTGTGAAAGCCGCGCATGGATTGTGTCGAAATCGGCTTTGAGATACACGACAACCCCGAGATTCTGAATGTTTTCATAAAAAATCGGCAGCCCGCCGCCTGTGGCAATCACCGCGTTGCGCACATTGCGTGCGAGCCACTCGGCAAGCGCGCGTTCCTTCTGCCGAAAACCCGCCTCGCCCTCTTTGGCAAAAATCTCGGCGATGCGCAACGATTGCGTCTGCTCAATCAGCGTGTCGCAATCGAGCAACACACGCGAAAGAGAGCGCGCGAGCGCCGCGCCCACCGAGCTTTTGCCGCTGCCCATGAAGCCGATGAGCACGATGTTATTGCAGCAAGACCCAGAATCCATCTTTTTCGGGCGAAATTTGGTATTGGTATTTGCCATCGAGCGTGAGCGTTACGCGGTAGAAGTCCTCATGCGTCTTGATGTCGACAAATTTAAAATAAGGCAACGCGGTTTGAAAGCTTTTGTCATAGAAGCTGCCATAGGGGTCTTTGACGAAATCAAGCACAATCTTTGGCGGCGAGCCAAGCGGAATGTCTTGGCGAATGAGAAACGGCGTTTGCAAAAAGAGTTTTTTGCTCGTGAACTTGAACACAAACTCGGTGTAGGGCTCGAAACGTTCGACACCAGGCGTTGGGTCGGGGCGGCGAATGACTTCTTTAGCCTTGAAATCCTGAATGTCTTGCACGAGCCGCAAAGGGAAGTGCCAATCGATGTCGCCATCGAGAATCACGCTCTTTTCCGCCATTGAGCCATCGATATTTTGATACCCCACCGTGATTTTGTTGATGCGCCGTGCGGTCGTGGGGAGCGTGATGTTCTGCTCTTTGAAATAGTTGGGCTTGTAGGTTGGCGAAACCATCACCGATTCTTTGGGCACGAGGATAGGCGAAAAGGGGTCGCGCCCGCTCTCGGTAACAGGCGGAGTGAATCCTGTCGCGTTCGTGCCGCTAATGGGCGGTGCGCTTGGCGTGCTTGGCACGGCGGGCAATGGACGCGCGGGCTCTGCTGCTGTGCATAATCCTAGCGCGATAACAAGGGCTAATCGTTTCATTCTCGCTCCTTATGGCTCTAAGCCTTTGAGTTCAAAATATTCTTTTTGCAAACGAGCATTGTCGTTTTGTAGATTCTCAACCTTGATGTTGAGCGCATTTTGCTTTTGGCGCAAATCGAGCAGCACCTCAAGCGAGTTTGCCCCGAAGAAGAGCGTGCCGATATACACGCCCAAAAGCGCGATGCAAACAAGCAACACAATCCAAAACAACCACAACGAGTTGGGCTTAGAATCTCGGCTCACACAAACAATTGCGCGCCCAAATAGCGCCCTCTTTCAAGTTCGCGTTCAATCTCTAGCAATCGGTTGTATTTGGCAATGCGCTCGCTGCGCGCCGTGCTGCCCGTTTTGATTTCGCCTGTGTTGAGCGCAACAGCCAAATCGGCGATGAACACGTCTTCGCTTTCGCCGCTTCGGTGGCTCATCACACAGCGATAGCCATTGCGCTTTGCGAGCGCGACAGCCTCGAGAGTTTGGCTGATTGTGCCAATTTGGTTGGGTTTAATCAGGATTGCGTTGGCAATGTTTTGGGCGATTCCTTGTTGCAAGATTTTCGCGTTCGTTACAAACAAATCATCGCCAACAAGCTGAATCTTGCTTCCTAGCTTTTGCGTGAGGCGCTTCCAACCCTCCCAGTCCTCCTCGCCTAGCCCATCTTCGATGGACACAATCGGATAATCCTCGACAAGCTTTGCATAATAGGCAATCATCTCATCGCTGCTAAGAGTTCTGTTTTCGCTTGAGAGCTTGTAGCCCCCCTCGCTCACTAGTTCGCTGCTTGCTACATCTAATGCAATAGCTATTTCCGTTCCAGCTTTGTATCCTGCGCCTTCAATTGCGTCAAGAATGATGTCAATCGGTTCTTTGTTGTTCGCCAGATTCGGCGCGAAACCGCCCTCATCACCGATACTCGTAATGTGCCCAAGCGCATGCAATTTCTTTTTGAGCGTCTGATAGACTTCGGCGCTTGCGCGCAACGCCTCGCGGAAATTTTCAAACCCAAGCGGCATAATCATATATTCCTGAAAATCGACCGTGTTGTCGGCATGGCTGCCGCCGTTGATGATATTGAGCATCGGCACGGGCAGTGTGAGCGCATTGATGCCGCCAAGGTAGCGATAGAGCGGAATCTTTTGCGAGCTCGCCGCCGCGCGCGCGACAGCCATAGACACGCCAAGCGCTGCGTTTGCGCCGAGCCGCTCGAAATTCTCTGTGCCATCGAGGCTAAGCAGAATCGAATCAATCATGCCCTGCTCAAACGGGCTTTTGTGCACGAGCGCGTCTTGGATTGTCGTGCGGACATTCTCGCATGCGTCCAAAACGCCTTTGCCGCCATAGCGCTTTCCGCCGTCTCGAAGCTCGAGCGCCTCTCTTTTGCCCGTGCTCGCCCCGCTTGGCACAATCGCGCTTGCCTTTGTGCCGTCTGTCAGGGCGACTGTTGCCTGCAAGGTTGGGTTGCCGCGACTATCGAGCACCTCATGCGCCGTAATGTAATTAATCGTTACCATGATTCTCCTTTATTCTTCATCGATTTTCTCATCTTTTTCATCATCGCTGCTGTCGTTACCAAATGTTGGAATATCCTCTTTTGTGCGCAATGCCGCGAGGATTTTTTCTTGAATCTCGAGCGCCGTTTCTTTATTTTCTTTCAAGTATTTCTTGACATTCTCTTTACCCTGCCCGAGCTTGGTGTCGCCATAGCTAAACCACGAACCGCTCTTGTCGATGATGTCGAGCTTCACGCCATAATCGACTAGCTCGCCCTCGATGCTGATTCCATAGCCAAACATGATGTCGAACTCTGCCTCGCGAAACGGCGGCGCGACCTTGTTTTTGACAACCTTTGCGCGCACGCGGTTGCCGATGGGGCTGTCGTTTTGCTTGAGCGTGGCAACACGGCGCACATCGATGCGCACGCTCGCATAGAACTTGAGCGCATTGCCGCCCGTTGTCGTCTCGGGGCTGCCATAGCCCATTGTGCCGATTTTCATGCGGATTTGGTTGATGAAAATCACCGTTGCGCTCATCTTGTGTGAGATTCCCGTGATTTTGCGCAGCGCTTGGCTCATGAGCCGCGCCTGCAAGCCGACATGCGCATCGCCCATATCGCCCTCAATCTCGCTCTTTGGCGTGAGCGCGGCGACAGAATCGATGACGATAAGGTCTGTCGCGCCGCTTCGCGTGAGCGTCTCGAGAATCTCGAGCGCCTGCTCGCCATAGTCGGGCTGCGAGACGAGCAGATTTTCGACATCGACACCCAAACGTTTCGCATAGCTCACATCGAGCGCATGCTCGGCATCGATAAAGGCGCAGATTCCGCCCTTTGCTTGCGTTTGCGCGATGACTTGCAGCGCAAGCGTGGTCTTGCCCGAGCTTTCTGGTCCATAAATCTCAACGATTCTGCCTTTGGGAATCCCGCCGATTCCAAGCGCAATATCGAGCCCCAACGAACCCGTGCTAATCGAATCGATAGGCTCTGTGGGCTTCTCGCCCAACCGCACCAATGTGCCCTTGCCAAAGGCTTTGTCGATTTGCTTGATTGCAAGGTCGATGGCTTTGCGTTTGTTCGCGTCTAGTTCCACTGCCGCTCCTCAATTTTTGCAACATTATAACGCAGAAGAGCTAAAATTTTGTTGGATTCGAGCGTGGAAAGATTCAGTCGCTTTTAATATTGTTCGCCATATAATGCGGCGGATTTTGCAAACAAGGATTTTACATGTGCATTTTACAGACAAAGATTATCATGCGGGGCTTGTTGCTTGGAATCGCCATGTTGGGCTTTGCCGCTTTGGCAGAGGCGAGCACGCTCGAAGAAGGCAAGGATTATATTGTGCTCAAGACGCCGATTCCAAATGCTAAAAATACATTAACAGAAGTCATTTCGTATCGCTGCATTCATTGTTATAATCATCATCGAATCAAAACATTGGAGCAGCTCAAAACAAAGATTCCTAATATTACCTATCATCTTTTTCATACAAATTGGGGGCAAGGGTATCATCAAGAACTCAATGCCCTTTTTGCGTATGCAAAGCTGCATGACTTAAAGGCAAACAAAGACGCAAGCGACATAACGAGCCTCACGAGCCAGCTCGCAGCGGCATATTTTAAATCATATTTTGAAGAAAGAGAGAATCTCGAAGAAGACAAAAAGCATGAGCAATTTATGAAAATTGGCTTGGATATTCTCAAAATCTCTCAAAAGGAGCTCGATTCTTTTGTTGGCACAAAAGAGGCGCAGGAGCTGCTCAAAGATTATCAAATTGGCGATGAGATTGCAAAGAATTATGGCACGCCAGCTTTTGTTGTGAATGGCAAATACCAAATCCACCCGGGCGCGTTTGATTCGATAGACGTTTTGGCGGTGATTGTCGAAGAGTTGCTCAAAAAACCCTAATGGATTTTAAAAGATTCTTTGCCTGCAATACGCGAATCGTATGGGCATGCCTTTTTGTCTTGGCATGCCTGCTGCTCGCCATTTCGCATGGATTCTTTCAAAACTATCTCTTTATGCGCCCATGCGAACAATGCGTTTATATTCGTTTTGCAATCTTTTGCATTGCTTTTGGAACGTTGCTTGCCTTTGTTTTTCCGCATGCGCGCGCGGCGAGTTTGTTTGCATTTATCATGTGCTTCTATGGAATCGCGCTTGGGATTCAATCCTCTTTTACCTTGCAACATATCCATGCAATGGTGCTCGAAGGCAATCCGTTTATCGCCGCGAGCGGCTGCAAAAAAATCCCCATTTTTCCTTTTGATTTGCCCTTGCATATTTGGTTTCCGCAATGGTTCTTGCCCACAGGAGAATGCGGGCTAGACGCGCCAATGGTTGGCAGAGAAACGTTGGATTCTTTAAATGCTATCCAAAAGTTTTTCATTGAGCAATATAAAAATGGCTGGTGGCTCGTGCCACAATTCCAATGGATTAATATGGCAACATTTTGCCTATTCTATTTTATCTTCTGTGTTGCGATTCTATGCTATCTATTCATCTGCCTTGTGCGTACAAGAGTTTTGTTCGGAATCTTATACATCGCCGCCATTTTTGTCGTTGTCGCCTTGCTCTTGTTTTTGGGGTAGTGTTTTTTATTGTTATGTTATGGTTTATTTGGACAAAATGTCATTGCGAGCGTGAGCGAAGCAATCAAACGTGTCAGGATTCTTTATCGGATTCTTTTTGGGATTCGCTGCTCGTTGATTGCCACGCTCGTTACACTCGCTCGCAATGACATTTGGAATCTTCTCATGTTGAGCGAAGCGAAACATCTCTGTGGATTCTTGTGTTTTGAGATTCTTCAGCCGCAAATGCGGCTTCAGAATGACAAAATGCTAAATTCTTTGGAGATTCGTTTCCGTTGATTCTTTTCAAGGGGGACAAGGGGAACTACTTGCGAAGCGTTCCCCTTATCCCCCTTTAAC
>CAMXAV010000020.1 GCA_947179285.1 uncultured Helicobacter sp. | reverse complement strand
GCGCGGCACAGCCCGTTTTTGCCACGATTGGCGGCGCCCCCGTGTGCTTTGCGCATGGCGATGTCGCAATGCCCTTGCGCTACAATCTCTATACGGCAATCATTCGGAATCCCCATTTGTTGCGATTCTTGGGCGCAATCGATGTGTGTTTTGGCGGCAGCATCTTCGCGCTCGTGCGCAAGGTTTTGTGCAAGGACGGCTTGCAGAGTTATGTGGGCTATAAAGAACAGATTCTCGCCCACAAGCAGCGATTCTATGCGCCCCTGCCATGCCAATATGCCATCGAAGGGCATTTTCATCTCGGCGAGATTGCGGCGATAGACGAGGGCACGAGGTTTTATGTGGCACTCGCTGCTTTTTCTTGCATTTCTCACGCTTTTATTGTAGAATCATTCCAGCATATCGTATCGATTTATTGCCCAATCACATAAGGAGTTTTCGTGTCTGTAAGCAGCAAAAATGACGGATTGCAGGTCGGTAGCAATGAAATGGAGCTTGTCGATTTTCGCATTATGAAGCTCGAAAATGGCAAGGTCTATGAGGGAGTGTATGGCATCAATGTTGCGAAAGTGAATGAGATTACGCGCCTGCCAAAGCTCACAGAGTTGCCCGGTGCGCCCGATTTTGTCGAGGGGGTGCATGACTTGCGGGGGACGGTGATTCCCGTGATTAACCTTGCCAAGTGGATGGGGATTGAAGTCCCTAAAAATAATTATAAAATCAAGCCGCGTATCATCATTACCGAGTTCAACAATGTCTTGATTGGCTTTGTCGTGCATCGCGCAAAGCGTATTCGGCGCATTAGCTGGAAAGACATCGAGCCCGCGCATTTTAGCTCGAACTATGGCAATGTCGACCGCAACAAAATCACGGGCACAACGCGGATTGAAAACGACCAAGTGCTGCTCATTCTCGACCTCGAAAGCATCGTGCAAGAGCTTGGATTCTACAAGCCCGATGTCGAAGGCGCGATTGAATCGAAGCGATTCGATGGGCTCGCCCTTATCCTTGACGATAGCGCCGTTGCGCGCAAGATTGTGCGCGAGATTCTCGAGAAAATGGGCTTTACGGTCGTTGAGGCGATTGACGGCGAAAGCGGAATCGAGCGGCTCAACGGGCTCTATGAAGCCTATGGCGATAGGCTCTCGCATGAGCTCAAAGTCATCATCTCCGACATCGAAATGCCGCAAATGGACGGATTCCATTTTGCAACCAAAGTCAAAGAAGACAAACGTTTCGCGGGCATTCCGCTGATTTTCAACTCGTCTATCAGCGACAAATACAGCGCCGAACGGGGCAGGGCAGCGGGCGGTGAAGCCTATCTTGTCAAATACGATGCCAACTCGTTCTATGAAGTCATCTCACGTGTCGTGGGCAAAGAAAACAACTAAGGGGGAAACGTTATGGACGAAATGCAAGAAATACTCGAAGACTTTTTGATTGAAGCCTTTGAAATGATTGAGCAGCTCGACCAAGATTTGGTCGAGCTCGAGAGTAACCCGGGAGATTTGGAGCTTCTGAACAAAATCTTCCGCGTGGCGCACACGATTAAGGGTTCGGGTTCATTTTTGAACTTTGATGTTCTCACACATCTCACCCACCACATGGAAGATGTGCTCAACAAGGCGCGACATGGGGATTTGAGCCTCACGCCCGACATTATGGACGTTGTTCTCGAATCGATTGACCTTATGAAAGCCTTGCTTGCCGCAATCCGCGACACAGGCAGCGATGCGAACACGGGGCTTGAGCTCGAAGGCGTTGTGCAACGACTCGATGCGATTTCAAATGGTGGTGCTGCCCCAGCCGCTGCCGCGCCCGCCGCGCCAGCGCCCGAGGCGGCTGCGCCAGCCCCCGCGCCCGAGCCAGCGCCAGCTCCAGCAGCAGACGAGCCCGAGCCAGACTATGCGAACATGAGCGCCGAAGAAGTCGAAGCCGAGATTGAGCGGCTGCTCAAGAAGCGACAAGAAGAGGACAAGGCAAAACGTGATGCAAAACGTGCCGCAGGCACGCTCGAGGCTGTGCAAGCCCCAACTGCCCCAGCAGACGAAGCGCCCGCAGCAGCGCCAGCCGCCAAGCCCGCAGCCCCAGCTGCTGCCGCCAAGCCCGCAGCACCTGCCGCCAAACCAGCTGCCGCCAAGCCCGCCGCGCCTCGCGCAGCAGGCGGCGCAGACCAAAAAGCCCCAGCCACAGCGATGGAACAAACCATTCGTGTCGATGTCAAGCGCCTTGACCACTTGATGACCTTGATTGGGGAACTCGTTTTGGGCAAAAACCGCTTGCTCAAAATCTATAACGATGTCGAGGAACGTTACGAGGGCGAGAAATTCTTGGAGGAGCTCAACCAAGTCGTTTCTGCCGTCTCTGTCGTTACAACCGATTTGCAGCTTGCTGTGATGAAAACGCGTATGATTCCTGTGGGCAAAGTGTTCAACAAATTCCCACGCATGGTGCGCGACCTCTCGCGCGAGCTCAACAAAAACATCGAACTCGAGATTAGCGGGGAGGAAACCGAACTTGACAAATCGATTGTCGAGGAAATCGGCGACCCGCTCGTGCATATTATCCGCAACTCATGCGACCATGGTGTCGAAATGCCCGAAGACCGCGTCAAGGTGGGCAAGCCCGAAGGCGGCGTGATTAAGCTCAAAGCCTACAACGAGGGTAACCATATTGTGATTGAAGTCGCCGATGATGGCAAGGGGCTCAACGCCGATGCGCTCAAGCAAAAAGGAATCGAAAAAGGCGTGATTAGCGAACGCGAAGCCGATTCGATGACCGACAAAGAGGCTTATGCCATCATCTTCAAGGCAGGTTTCTCGACCGCGCAAAAAGTCAGCAACATTTCAGGGCGCGGCGTGGGAATGGACGTTGTGAAAACCAACATTGAAAAGCTCAACGGAATCATCGATGTCGACAGCGAGTTTGGCAAGGGCATGACGCTCAAGCTCAAGATTCCGCTCACGCTCGCGATTATCCAAGCGTTGCTCGTGATTGTGCAAGAGGAATGCTATGCGATTCCGCTCGCGTCCGTTCTTGAGACCGTGCGCGTGGGGCAAGACGAGATTTATTCGGTCGAGGGCAAGAGCGTCTTGCGCTTGCGCAACGAGGTTGTCTCGCTCGTGCGCTTGGGCGATATTTTTGGTGTCGATAGCGTCTTTCAAAATACCGAAGAGGCGTATGTTGTCGTCATTGGGCTTGCCGAAAACAAAATCGGCGTGATTGTCGACTTCCTCGTTGGGCAAGAGGAAATCGTGATTAAATCGCTTGGCTACTATCTTAGCGGCACAGAGGGAATCGCGGGCGCAACCGTGCGCGGAGACGGAAAAATCACGTTGATTGTCGATGTCGCGGCGATGATGAACATGGCAAAACATATCAAAGTCAATGTCGCCCAAAAAGCGCAAGAATCGATTGCCACAGCGAAGCAAAAAACCTCGCCGTCTGATTACACCGTGTTGATTGTTGATGATAGCAAAGTCGACCGCACGATTATGCAAAAAGCCTTGCACCCACTCGGAATCAATGTTGTTGAGGCTGTCGATGGATTGCAGGCGCTCGAGATTATCAAGGCGGGCGATAGGCAGTTTGACGCCGTGCTTGTGGATATTGAAATGCCCAAAATGGACGGCTATACGCTCGCGTCTGAAATTCGCAAGTATAACAAATTCAAAACCCTTCCGCTCATCGCCGTTACGAGCCGAACGAGCAAAACCGACCGCATGCGCGGCGTAGAAGCGGGAATGACAGAATACATTACCAAACCCTATTCGCAAGAATATCTAATGAATGTTGTGAAACGCAACATTAACCTCACAGCGGAGGTCGAACAAGCATGAATGACCAAATCAAAGAAGTCTTAAAGAAACAACAGAGCAAGGCAGACGAAAAGCTTGCCCCTTCCGAATCCGAACGCATGGTTGTGGGCTTTATGGTAGGCGAGGAAGAATTTGCTGTGCCCATTTTGAGCATCAAGGAAATCATCAAGCCCATTGAATTTACGCGTGTGCCGGGCGTCCCTGCCTATGTCATGGGCGTTTTCAACCTTCGCGGAACGGTGATTCCGCTCATCAATTTGCGCCTCAAGTTTGGGCTGCCCCCCGAGCGCCAAAACGAGGATACGCGCTATATTGTGATGAACGAAAATGACCAAATCTTGGGCTTTCTTGTCGATAGGCTCACAGAATCGGTGCGCTTTAAAGAAAGCAACATCGACCCTGCACCCGAGACGATTCAAGAGGGCGAGAACATCATCTATGGCGTTGGCAAGAAAGATGATAGAATCATCACAATCCTCAAAACCGAAGGGCTGCTCAAACGTTCGTTCTAGGTGCAATGATGACGCGTTTAGCCGTGTTTGACTTCGATTCCACATTGATGGACGGCGAGACTATCGATTTTTTGGCGCGTGAACGTGGCGTTGGCGATGAAGTCGCGCAAATCACCGACAGAGCCATGCGAGGCGAGCTCGACTTTTTCGAGAGCCTGCAACATCGCGTGAGCCTGCTTGCGGGCTTGCCTTTGGCGCGTGCGCAACATGTCTGCGCCCATCTGCCGCTCATGAACGGCGCGGCTGATGTCATCGCATGGCTCAAGGCGAACGGCTATGTCGTTGTCGTGTTTAGCGGCGGTTTCCACCTCGCGACAAGTGTTGCCCAAACCAAGCTTGGCTTTGATGCCGCGTTTGCCAACACGCTCCACCACAAAGACGGTGTTTTGAGCGGCAAGGTAGGCGGCGAGATGATGTTCTCGCACTCAAAAGGCGACATGCTGCTTCGCATGCAAGCGCTCTTGGGTGTCGGCGAAGATTCCACGCTCGTTGTCGGCGATGGCGCGAACGACCTCTCGATGTTCGCCCATGCGACTCATCGTGTCGCGTTTTGCGCCAAGCCCATCTTGAAAGAAAAAGCGACAATTTGTGTCGATTCTAAAGATTTGCGCCTCTTGATTCCGCATTTGCAAACCTAAGTATCAATTCAGGATAAAACATGAGATTTGTTTTGATGTGTCTGTTGCTGATGAGTGCATGGGCTGGGTCTTCGTTTGAAGATTTCTTGCATGCAACGCGCCTCACGCAATTTTCTGCCAATGTGTTGCGCAACGAGCAGAGCAATTTCGAGCATTTCGCGCGCGAGATTGCGCATTTCTCATGCCTTAGCGATTCGGGCAAGACAGACGCGATTGCACAGCTTGAAAGATTGCAAGAGTGGATACGACAAAATGCGGCAGAGATTGAGGAGAATCTCCAAAAATATATGCGGCAATACCTAAACTCTACGTTTAGCAATGCCGAGATATGGAGCATTCTCGAAGTTTTAGACAACTCTGCCTATGGCAAGCGCCTGCGTGCGCGCATGCAGCAAAGCAACCTCGACATTCTGAATCTCCCGTTCGAGACATCGCCCGCGCTCTACCCAAGCGCCGAAGAAAAGCGCGACATAGCGCCCGAGAAGCTCAAGGTGTTTTTGCGCTTTATTTCTTTCGAGACGAAGCGGCAGATTCTGTTGGGCAACAAAGCCTATCGCAAAGACTTGCAACAAGGAATCCAAAACTTGCAGGAGATTTTCATCAAAGAAGGTTGTGCGATTGACTAGCTGGTGGGTCCTGTAGGATTTGAACCTACGACCAATCGGTTATGAGCCGACTGCTCTAACCACTGAGCTAAGGACCCTTACGATGCACAAAATGCGGGGCATTATACACAAAATTGAATTTAAAAGCAAGTAGGCTTTCGATGATTCCAAAGAGAATCATAAACGTTACAAAGCTGCTGCCGCCATAGCTAAAGAGCGGCAGCGGAATCCCAACCACAGGCAGCAGCCCAACGACCATTGCGATGTTTACGGCTGTGTAGATGAATAGCATGAGCCCCACGCTAAGCGCGACACACTTGAGCAGATAATCCTTCGGGTCGTTTAGCGCAATCGAGAGGATATAGAGGATTAGCAGCAGATAGAGCAGCAGCAGCCCAATCGAGCCCCAAAAGCCGAAACGTTCGGCGAAATAGGCAAAGATAAAGTCGCTCGTGGCAATCGGCAAAAACTTGAGCTGTGCCTGCGTGGCTTCACTCTTTGTCTTGCCGCTATACCCGCCCGAGCCAATCGCAATCAGCGATTGCTTGATTTGATACGCAGGCTCTTCTTTGAGAAACTCCATCACGCGTTTGCGTTGGTAGTCCTTGATGAGCGGGCTCGTGTAGAGAATCGGGGCGAGCAAGGCGAACATCGCCAAAATCGTTAGCCAGATTTTATAATGCACGCCAATCAAAAAGAGCGTTCCAAAGCAGATGATGAACACGGCAATCGTTGTGCCCAAGTCGGGCTGCATCAAGATGAGCGCGGCGGGCAGCAGAATATAGAGGCTTAGAACAAGGAATTTGCGCAATCGGTAGCCGCCTTTGGGCGGGGGGTCTTGGGCAATCTTATACGCGAGCATCAGAATGAGCGCGGGCTTGATGATTTCGGAGGGTTGGAGCGTGAAATGCACAAGCGGCAGCTCGAGCCAACGTTGCGCGCCCATGCCCCTATCGACACCCACCAAATCAGTGAGCACCAAGAGCCCGATTCCGAGCCAATAGAATCCCGGTATGAGCCAGACGAAGCTGCGAATAGGGAAAAGCGTGATAACCGCGAAGACGGCGATTCCAATGGACGTGTAGATGATGTGTTTTTGCGAAAGCATTTGGTTGATTTCGGCGATGAGGATTGCCGAAAGCAGCACGAGCGGCAGCACGAATAGCGGCAAGATGTAATCGATATGCGCAAGAATCTTGCGGTTAAAGAGGCGCTCAAACACGGCTCGTCCTTATGCCATCATCATTTGCGCCATTTCGAGCAGCCGATGCGAATAGCCCCACTCGTTGTCATACCATGCCATGACTTTGAGCAAATCGTCTGCGACAATGAATGTCAAATCTTCAGCCACAATGCAGCTGTGCGGGTCGTTGTAGAAATCGCTCGAGACGGCATAGTCGGAATCCACGCGCAAGATTCCCGCCAAATCGCCGTTTGCATGCTCCCTAAACACGGCGTTCACACTCTCGGCGCTCACGCTTTTTTTGAGCTGCACATTCAAATCGAGCATCGACACATCGGGCACGGGCACGCGCACAGAATGCCCATGCAGCTTGTCTTTGAACTGCGGCAGCACGCGGCACAGCGCCTTTGCCGCGCCTGTGGTTGTTGGAATCATATTTGCCGCTGCCGCACGCGAACGGCGAAAGTCGCTCCTATGCGCGGAATCGAGCAGCTTTTGGTCGTTGGTGTAGGAATGCACCGTGAGAATCGTGCCCTTTGCAACGCCAAAATAGCGGTCGAGCAGCATCGCAATCGGCGCGAGGCAGTTGGTCGTGCAGCTCGCGTTGCTGATGATGGGCTGCCCCGCATAGAGGTTGTCGTTCACGCCGCGCACAAATGTGGGCGTGGAATCTGTCGCGGGCGCGGAGATGATGACTTTGCGCACGCCCTTGTCGATATGGTGTTGCACCGATTCTGTGCTCAAGAAAAGCCCGCTAGATTCAATCACGACTTCTGCGCCAAAGGCGGCGAAGTTTGGGGGAGTGTGGGCGAGGATATATGGAATCTTGCGAGCGCCGATGACAAGGCAAGTGCCATCGACATGCACGTCCAAGCCGCCATGCACGCTATCAAAGCGCAAGCTGTATGCGGCAGAATCGATGGGCATAATGTCCGCAACAGCGACAATTTCAAACGCCCGATTCTGTGTTGCAATCCGCAACAAGGCGCGCCCAATGCGACCGCAACCATTGATAGCAATCTTGACTGCCATAACCCACCTCCTAATCGTGTTATTATAGCAAAAAGCGCCTAAAAACGCGCAACTAGTAAAGTGCGAAGTCGTAATAGCCAACGCTCAACATCATGCGATGATTCTGCGTTGTGAGCGAAAGCGGAATGTTTGAGCGCGGGCGCGCGTAGCGATAGGAGGCTTCGATGCCGATTTTGTCGAAAATGGGCACAAACGCGCCGACTTCGATTGTCGCGCCATGCATGCGGTATTGCCGCTCGGATTTCATATCAAGCGGCAGGTTGCCAAGCTCGTAGCCCGCCTGCACAAAGGGCACGACAAAGCGCGTTACAAAGCCGCTGCCGATTTGGAGCGAGGCGCTGTATAGCCCGTTTTTGTAGTTCTCGCCCGCTGCGCCATCGAGCGCGCCATAGAGCGTGAAGGGGGCGGAAAATTTAGCGCCACGTTTGATTCCAAAATAGAGCCCATCGTGGTTTGTCGAATAGTTTCTATCGCCCTTGTGGTGGAGAATCTGCCGCGTAGCACCGATATTGAAAGCGCCAAAATGCGTTGTCTCGGCGAGGGCATTGTGCGCCAAGCCTATGAGCGAAAGGACGCAAAATGCGCGTGCCATTGGGTTCATCATTGTCCTTTTGTTTTTGGCTGATTATAACGTGAAAAAGTTTATTGTTAGAATCTGTTGGTGTTGTGTTTGTTTGCAATGGCGAGATGTTTCGGCTTCGCCTCAACATGACAAATGGAATCTTCGGAGGTGCGGTTTTAACCGCACATATTTAACGATGAGTGCGACTAAAGTCGCA
>CAMXAV010000019.1 GCA_947179285.1 uncultured Helicobacter sp. | reverse complement strand
TATGTTATGCCTTTGGGACCCGAACATAGACGTTGCGCGCTGTGGCTGGGAGATTGGAATCAAGAGCAATGGCAAAGAGATGTTTCGCTTCGCTCAACATGACAAATGGAGGTGCGGTTTTAACCGCACATAAAACGAGAATCGCGCACCAAAAGTGCGACTAAAGCCGCACCTTCGATGTCGCCATTTTTACCATTGTGGAGTTCATTCCCCCTCCCTTGCGGATGGGGTTAGGGGATGGGTTGTTATGTTGAGCGAAGCGAAACATCTTGTCATTGCGAGCGTTCGCAAGAACGCGTGGCAATCAACAGGCAAAGAATCCAAAAAAGAATCCCGACACGGTCGATTGCTTCGCTCACGCTCGCAATGACAGACAGCGGGATTCCCAATCAGGCACAGCGAGATTCCCAATCAAAGCAACGCCCTCACGCCCCGCGCATATAGCTGCCAAGCCATTTGATGCTATGCTTGGTTGCGAGGAGCTGTTGCAGCTGCGGGTCTTGGATATGCCCATCGAGGTCGATAAAAAACTGAAACGCAAAGCTTGTATTGGAATCATGCTTGGGACGCGATTCGATTTTGCTCATATTCACTCCCGCTTCTTTAATCACATTCAGCAAGCCCGCGAGCGTGCCGGGCTTGTCGCTATCGACCAAATCGACACATAGCGATGTCTTGTCGTTCCCGCTTGGCTCGTTGGCAAAATCGCCGAGAATCACGAAGCGCGTTTGGTTGTTGCTGAAGTCTTCAATCGATTCAAACAGCACAGGCAGCGCATAGAGCTTCGCCGCAACGCGCGAACAAATCGCCGCGGCGTCTTTCTCATGCGCGGCGAGCTGCGCGGCGCGCGCCGTGCTCTCGACTGCCACGCGCTCGACTTCTTCGAGATTGTGTTGGTTCAAAAACTCATAACATTGCCCAAACGCGATGTCTTTGGAATAGATTCTCCGAATCTGGTCGGGGCTTTCGCAAAGGCTCGCGAGGCTGTGGTGAATGGGCATGATAATCTCGCCAACAATCTTGAGGTTCGTGCGCGCAAGGTTGTCGAGCGTCTCGCCCACCGCGCCGTTTTTGTTGTTTTCAATCGGGACGATTCCATATTTTGCGCGCCCGTGCTCGAGCGCGTGGAACACCGAGCTAATCGTATTCATCGACATATAGCTACAAAGCCCGCCAAAGCGGCTTTCTGCCGCTTGGTGCGTGTAGCTGCCAAGCGGTCCGAGATAGGCGACACGTTCGGGCAGCTCGAGATTGCGGCTCGCGGCAAAGATTTCCATATAAATCGCGTCAATCGCATCAGAGCTTAGGGCGTTTGCGCCCTCGCTTTTGGCATGCAAGCGCGAGAGAATCTCGCGTTCGCGCTCGGGGCGGTAGATGCGCGTTTGGCTCTGCCGCTTGAGCTCGCCAATCTGCCTAACAATCTGCATGCGCTGCGCGAGCAGCTCGAATATCGAATCATCGATGTTGTCAATGTCTTTGCGAAGCTGTGTGATGTCCATTAGCTGCTCCTTTTGCTATGCCAGATGTGTTTGAGCATGAGATAAAACGCGCGCAACACGCCAAACAAAATATAGCCTGTGATGAGAATCGCGATTCCAAGCGCTGTGTAGAGATAGAGCAACACGAGCACGATGACAATCAACACGATGAGTGTACGCAGGCTAATGCCCCTATCTGCCCAATGCTTGAAGCTTGGGTAGCGGATATTGCTGACCATCAGCACTGACACGCACAAAGACATCAGCAAAAGCGTAATCTCGAACCATTGCGGCAGCTCATAATGCACGTCGATGAGAATCCACGCAGCGACAAACACAGCGGCAGACGGAATGGGCAAGCCGATGAACACATTTGGGTCGCCGCTGTTTGCGGCAACATTGAACCGCGCGAGGCGCATAGCGCCCATCACGACAAACAAGCCCGAGACAACGATTCCAAACTTGCTGAAGTGAATGCCCATATACATAAACAACAGCGCGGCGGGCGCGACACCAAACGCGATGACATCGGCGAGCGAATCGAACTCGACACCAAATTTGCTCGTTGTGCCCGTTAGGCGCGCAACGCGACCATCGAGCCCGTCAAAGATGAGCGCACAAAAAATGAACCAACAAGCGTTTTCAAAGCGCCCAGAAGCCGCATGCGCAATGCTCAAAAACCCCAAAAAGGCGCTTAGGGCTGTGAAAAAATTGGGCAGGATATAGAGGGGATTAATCTGCATCATGCTTGCTGCAATCTACCCTGCTTTTGCCTGTTCGTCATCGGCTGCAACAAGGCGGCTTGGGATTCCCTGCTCTTTTTCATAGTCGGCGATAATCTCGCGCACGCGCTCGCCGTCAATCGTTTCTTTGTCATACAAATCTTTGACCATAATTTCAATCGCGCCCTTGTAGTCTTGCAACGCGGCACGCACGGCATCGAAGCGCTCACGCAAGAAGTTTTTGACATAATCATCGACTTCTTGCGCCGTCTTGTCGCTAAACTCGCGCGCGCTGCTTAGCCCGCCGTTTAGGAATGTGTTGCGCGGCTTTTCGAGCACCATGAGCCCCACAATGTCTGTCATGCCATAATAGCTAATCATCGCCTTGATGATGTCTGTTGCGCGTTCCAAGTCGTTGCTAGCACCTGTCGAAATCTCGCCAATAAAAACATCTTCGGCGGCGCGCCCACCGAGCAAGACATCGACTTCGGCAATTAGCTCATGCTTTTGCATGAGATATTTATTTTCTTCGGGCGTGTTGAGCGTATAGCCCAGCGCAGCGAGCCCACGTGGGATAATCGAAACCTTGCTGACCTTTTTTGCGCCTTTGGTAATCTCGGCGAGCAGCGCATGCCCGCTTTCGTGGTAGGCGACAATGCGCTTCTCTTTGGGCGAGATTCGGCGCGACTTTTTCTCGAGCCCCGCGATTCCGCGCTCGACTGCCTCGAGGAAATCGCTTTGCTCGACTTCTTTTTTGTTCGCGCGCCCAGCGAGCAACGCCGCCTCGTTGATGATGTTTGCCAAATCCGCGCCCGCAAGCCCCGCCGTGAGCCGCGCAATCTCCTCGAGCTCGACATCGCGCGCGAGCTTGATGCTTTGGATATGCACCTTCAGCACCTCAACGCGCCCATTGAAATCGGGCTTGTCAACCAAAACCTGCCTATCGAATCGCCCGGGGCGCAACAGCGCGGGGTCGAGCACTTCGGGGCGGTTGGTTGCCGCAAGCACAATGACGGGCGAAGAATCCGAGCTAAAGCCGTCCATCTCGGCGAGCAGCTGATTGAGCGTTTGTTCGCGTTCGTCATTGCCGCTAATCATACCGCCTGCCGCGCGGCTCTTGCCGATTGCGTCAATCTCATCAATAAAGATAATCGCGGGCGCTTCCTTTTTTGCTGTGTCGAACAAATCGCGCACGCGGCTCGCGCCCACGCCCACGAACATTTCGATGAAGCTGCTGCCGCTGACCGAGAAAAACGGCACATCGGCTTCGCCCGCAACAGCCTTTGCAAGCAATGTTTTGCCCGTTCCGGGAGGTCCGACAAGCAGCACGCCTTTGGGAATCTTCGCACCAAGCTTGAGGTAGCGTTCGGGGTATTTGAGAAAATCGACAATCTCAACGACTTCTTCTTTTGCCTCTTTGTTGCCTGCCATGTCGTTGAATTTGACTTTGGGCTTTTCCGAGTTGACGAGCTTGCGCGCGCTGCCCATGCCGAGGATTCCGCCGCCCATGTTCTTTTGCATGCGGCTTGCCAAAAACATCCAAATCGCGAAGAAAATAAACACGGGCAGCACCCAGCTAAAGATTAAATCAGAGAACCAATTGCTTTCGTTGTAGCCGCTGTATTCGATGTTGCTCTTGTCCAAAAGCGGAATCAATGTATCATCGGGGATAATGCGCTTGGTTACATAGACCATCTTGTTGCCGCCGCTTTCGGAAATCGCCTTGATTGTCGTTTGCCCAATCGCAACATAGCTCACGCTCTTGTTTTCGATGCGCTTCTTGAGGTCGTAATAGTTGATGTGTTGTGTGATGGTGTTGCCCCCGCCAAGCTTTGTGTTGAGGCTGTCGCTATCGGCAAAACCAAAGCCTTTGAAGAGCACAATCAACACGATGCTGACAAGCGCAAACAACAAAAGCGGATTCTGCCCAAAAAAACGAGGGTTTTTATCGGGTTTGTTGGAATCATTTTTGGGATTGTTATTCATTCAAAACCTTGTTCATCACGGGCTAGTCCTTGCATAACAGCAAGGCGACCCATTCATTTCGTATTCTTTCATCATGCAAAGAAAAGCCCGCAAACCGCGCAAGCACGCTATCTCTTGCGCTTTGCAAAATGCCCGAAAGCAAAAGTAGCGAACCCTTGTGGCTATGCGCGCAAAACTGCTCATAGAGCGCAATCACAATCACAGCAAGCAGGTTTGCCATAATCAATGCGTAGCTGCCCTCTGCTCGCTCCATCGAGCCACACCAAAGGCTTTGTAGGTTTGCGGTGTTGTTCGTAAAATTTTTTTGTGTTTCAGACACAGCGAGAGAATCGGTGTCGCACGCAAAAACATGCGCGCCTCTTTTCGCGGCGGCAATGCCCAAAACACCGCTGCCGCAGCCCACATCAAGCACGCGTTTGTGCTGCACATCTAAGCCGCTTAGAATCTCGAGGCACATCGCCGTGCTTTCGTGATGTCCCGAGCCAAAGGCGAGCGCAGGGTCGATGACAATATCCACAAGTGCGCCGCTGTCGCACAACGCGTTTTTCTCATGCCACGAAGGACGTATGGCAAAATCCCCGCAAACAACGGGCATAACGGATTGTTTGTAGGATTCTATCCAATCGCGATTGGGCTTTTGGGCGAGGCTATGTGTGTATGAGATGTCCTCGTTTAGGCGCTCGCGCAAGGTTGCAACAAACGAATCGAGCTGCACAAGAAGCGCATGCGGCGGCTCTTCGCGATACACAACAAACGCGGTTTTGCCGTCTATCTCGCGTTCCTCAATGGCTTCTTGTGTGGTTTGCAACAAGAAATCGGCAAAGAGCTCCGCATAGCTGCTGGGGACAACCCATAGCTCATAATAAAACTCTTTCATGTCCCAAAAACCCGTCTAGCCCTCGTTCGTTCCTAAAACAGCTTCGAGTTTTTCCTTGAGAACTTGTGGAGTGAAAGGCTTGACGATGTAGTTATTCACGCCCGCCTTGAGCGCCGTAATCACCTCTGCCTTGCCCCCTTCTGTCGTTACCATAATGATAGGAATATCGGTAAAACGCGAATCGGCACGCACCTTTTTCACGAGGTCGAGCCCATTCATCTCGGGCATATTCCAGTCTGTGATGAGCACCTTCACATCACCATTAGCGTCCATTTTCTCCCAGCCCTCAACGCCATTTTCGCCTTCAAGAACATCGTCATAGCCTAGCCGCGCTAAGGTATTCTTGATAATTCGTCTCATCGTTGAGCTATCATCAACTACAAGCAGTTTCACGGGACTCCTTTTTAAAAGTTCAATATCGAAACCAAAAGATTGATAGGCGACATTTTATCAGAAGTTAGTTTAATTTTTGCAAAACGCGTTCCAAATTCACGCGCCCCTCATAAAAAGCCTTGCCCACAATCACGCCGCCAAGCTTTGATTGCCTCAATTTCTCAATCTCTTCTTCGCTCGCAAGCCCGCCGCTTGCGAGCACAGCATGCCCGCTTGCTGCGGCAATTTCTTCACTAAAAGCAAAATTGATTCCACCAAGCGTGCCATCTTGCCCAATGTCGGTACAAATGATTGCCGCAAGCGGAATCCCCTTGAAAAGCGCGGCAAGCTCCACAGCCTGCATCTTGCCCTGCTCGACCCAGCCGCTGACGCTCACAAAGCCATCTTTTGCGTCAATGCCCACGACAATCGGGTATTTCTCTGCCATGCTTATCGTAAAAAGCGGGTCGCGCATCGCCACAGAGCCTAGAATCACGCGGTTGATTCCAAGCTCGAGATAGCGCTTAATCCCGTCTTCGTTGCGGATTCCGCCGCCGAGCTCGATTTGCAGATTTGTCTGTTTGCGAATCTGCGTAATCACCTCGAGATTCACGGGCTTGCCCGCAATCGCGCCGTCTAGGTCAATCAAATGCAGCCAACGTGCGCCCATTTCTTCAAACCGCTGCGCAACGGCGACAGGGTTGGTGTCATACATCTTTGCGCTGTCCATCACGCCCCGCGTGAGGCGCACGACCTCGCCATTTTTCAAATCAATCGCGGGAATAATCTCAAACGACATGGAATCTCCTTAATTTTTAATAAAATTCTCTAAAATCTTGAGCCCAATGTTGTGGCTCTTCTCGGGGTGGGGCTGCAAGCCATAGATTCTGTTCTGCGCAATCGCGCTCACGAATGTTTGCCCATAATCTGTTTGCGCCCAAATCACGGCGCTATCACGCGGCTTGACGCAATAGCTATGCACAAAATACAAAAACTCGCTTGGCGCAAGCCCCGCGTTGAGCGCGCAATCGCGCACAAAATGCAGCCGATTCCAGCCCATGTGCGGAATCTTTGGCGCGCCTTGCAGCGGCACAACCTCGCCCGCGACAATGCCAAGCCCTTTGTGCTCGCCAAATTCATGGCTCACATCAAACAAAAGCTGCATGCCGAGGCAGATTCCAAACAGCGCGTTTTCGCTTTCGTTTGTGCTTTGCGCATAGTCGCGCAGCGCCGATTCGAATCCGCGCGCGCGCAACGCTTGCATCGCCGCGCCAAACGCGCCAACGCCCGGGACGATGACGCGCGCAAAGTCAAACAAATGCGCAGGCAAATCGACCAAGATTCCCTCCGCGCCCACAGCCAAAAGCGCATTCTTGACACTCGCAATATTTCCCGCACCATAGTCGACAATCGCGACACGCATTAGTCCGCCTTTTCTTTGATACTATACACAAAATAAATATAAATCGCAAGCCCAACGAGCAGCAGCGCGACACCGCCAATTAGGTAAATCGCATACACGATTTTATCGGGCTCGGTAATCGTAAATTTGAACACGAGCATGAGCGCCTCAATCGCAAGCGCGATGATAATCGAGCCCAGAAAGCGAATCATCGTTTGGTGCGCCATTTTGTGGTCGTGGCTCACGCCGCGCCCCAAAACCTCTTGCCCAAAAAGCGTCTTGACGAGGTCATAAATCGCGAGCGAGAGCGTGAGCAAAATGGTCGCCTCGAAAATTTCCTTAATATCAAGCGTGTTGAAGTGTTGGATTCCATGCAAAATGCTCAACACGCCGCGCACGAGCA
Source organism: uncultured Helicobacter sp. (assembly GCA_947179285.1). Classification (GTDB taxonomy): domain Bacteria; phylum Campylobacterota; class Campylobacteria; order Campylobacterales; family Helicobacteraceae; genus NHYN01. The sequence goes on along the minus strand of CAMXAV010000019.1, from coordinate 1,540 downwards.
GCAAAAACGCCACAGCGAGCAGCAGCAACGAGAGAGCGCCATACATGAGCTTGCTAAAATGCTCGAATCCAACCGAGAGTGTCGTTGGCTGCGCGAGGCGAATGGCTTGGGGCAGCTCGAAATCGAGGCAGGCGACATATTGCAGCTCATGCGCCTCGTTATAGATGGGATAGGCTGCCGTAACGACAAGATTCCCATCGTTGCGCGTGGGGTATGGGTCTGTCAAGATACACTTGCGCTCCTCAATCGCGCGATAAAAATAGGCGCGGTGGTTAAAGTTCTTGCCCCGCGCGCTTGGGTTTTGGACATGCCCTGTAATGGTTTCAATCACCTGTGTGCCATGCGAATCGAGGATATATGCCGCATCGACACTCCCAATTTCTTTGAATATTTTTTGCAAGCCTTCATGAATTTTACTCAACTCAACCACAGGCAAATGGTTTTTGATATTGCGCAAAAACAGATAAGCCGCATACGCGCGCACTTCGTAGCGCAAATCTTTAAAGGTTTCAATCTCTCTTGAAAGCATTTATTCACTCCTTGCTAATTCTGCTTGGATTGCGTCCATAAATGCTGCTGTGTAGGGCTTTTGCTCGGGAATCTTCTGTTGCAAATTCTCTAGGCATGCGCGGTAATGCGCGGGCTCAAACTGCCCACAAAGCAATTGCCATTTCAAAAACAACCAATATGTATTGAGCACATCGGATTCACAATATGAATCGATTGCACCCATCTTGCCATCGGCATAGAGGCGATAGACCTCATCGCCTTGCACATCAAGCTTGCCGGGCAGCTGGCATGCGCTCGCGATGTTGTGCAGTTTTAGCCCGCGCGTTGCCGCGCCAAAATGCCCCAAAGAATCGAACAAATCAAGATGAAAACGTTCGCTGAAACGTTGGCGATAGTTCTCCCATTTGTCTTTGCCCATCGCCGGGTTTTTCGTCTCGAAATATGCCTCTGCTTGCAGGTTGTAGCGCATGGCGCGCAAAAGCAGCATGGGCATATCAAACCCCCTGCCATTGAAGCTGACCAAACGAGGTTGTTTTTGCAAATAGGACAGAAACGCCGCGATGATTTCGCGCTCACTCTTGCCCGCCTCGAAACAGCCCAAACGCAGCATCATTCCATTTGGTTGTGCAATCAGCGCTGCAATAGTAATCACTTTATGGAAACAATGGGGCAAAAACTCGCTGCCGCTCTGCTCTTTTGCGTCTGCAAACGCCTGTTCGCACACGCTCAAAAAATCGCCCTGATAGCCATAAACACGACTCAAAAGCTCGACATCTGGAATCGTCTCGCAATCAAACACGCATATCATTGCGCGCTCCCAAACGCGCGAATCACATGCGCAAAGATGTCGACGAGCTCCTCGATTTCGCGCACATGCACGCGCTCATCAACGGCATGGATTCTGTCGTTGCACACGCCGCATTCTACGACATCGACACCAAACGCGGCAAAATATTTCGCATCGCTCGTGCCGCCGCCTGTCGAAAGCGTGGGCGCGCAGCCTCGCTGCTGCAACACATCGCGCATAATC
>CAMXAV010000018.1 GCA_947179285.1 uncultured Helicobacter sp. | reverse complement strand
TCGAGCCGAAACGCTCGACATGCGCATGGACCAACAGCAGATTCTAAGCGCCAAAGAAATCGTCAATCGCTACCCCAAAGACGAGCTCGAGCGAATCTTTAGACGCGGCGAGGTGCGGCAGCACAAAAAGCTTGCCGCGCTGCTTTGCGAGCGGCGCAAGCAAAAGCCCTTTGAAACCGCGCGCGAACTCGCGGAACTGATTGCGCAACACATGCCCCACACAACGTTGCACCCCGCAACGCTCGCCTTTCAGGCGCTGCGAATCGAAGTCAATGACGAGCTCGGGCAGCTTAGCCGCCTGCTTGCAAGCGCACGCGGCAAGACGCAGATTCTCGCAATCATCGCGTTCCACTCGCTCGAAGATTCGATAATTAAACAAAGCTTTAGGGATTTTGCGAAGTCATGCATTTGCCCGCCGCTCGCGGAGCGCTGCACATGCGGCAACAACCACGCGCTTGGCGAGATTCTGACCAAAAAGCCCATTGTGCCAAGCGCCAAAGAAATCGCCAACAATCCGCGCGCGCGAAGCGCGAAGTTGCGCGCCTTTCGATTTTATAAGGAAAATCCATGAATGAAAATGTCGAACTCAAGCCCAAAGAAAAGGAACAATTGCTCGATGAATACGACCGCTACCGCGAAGAGAGTACGAATCTTAGCCTTAAAAACCTCGTTACAATCTTTGGTGTTTTGTTTTTGGTGCTCGCGCTCTTTGTGCCCAAAATCTATATCCGCAGCAATATCTATTATATTAGTCGCGATATTTTGCAGCTTCAAAAACAAGCAAACGCGCTTCTTGAAGATAACAAGCACCTAAAAAAGCAACTCGAGGATTTAAAATTTCGCTATTTGATTCTTGATTTTGAATAATTTAAATAAAAGGAAATCGATGGAAATCTATAAAAAACGACTTGGATTATTGCGAGAAAATATGCGCAAAAATCAAATTGATATTTGCGTGATTCTAAATTCTGACACACATTTGAACGAATATTTGCCCGAACATTATCAGGCAATCAAATGGCTTTGCGGGTTTGACGGCAGCGCCGGCACGCTCGTGGTTACGCACGACTACGCGGGGCTTTGGACAGACGGGCGCTATTTTGAGCAGGCGTTGCGGCAGCTGCCAAGCGATGTTGTGCTCGAAAAACAAAGCGCAACACAAAACTATAAGCAACAGCTTGCAAAGCTTAGCGGAAAGATTGGAATTGATTTTTCGATTCTGCCTTTTGCTGCCTACAAAGAACTCTGCGCGTTGCTCAATCCCGATTCTCTTGTGGATTGTGATTGCATTGGGGAGATTTGGGACGAACGCCCAGAGCGCGTTGCAAACGCAATTTATGCGCACAATCCCGACATTGCGCGCGATATTTCGAGGGCGCAAAAGCTGCATGATGTGCGCGCCAAAATGCAACAAATGGGCGCGGAATGGCATTTCATCAGCAGCCTTGATGATATTGCGTGGATAACGAATCTGCGCGGTAGCGATATTTTATACAATCCTGTATTCTTTGCCTTCTTGCTTCTTTCTAAGAATGAAGCGCAACTCTTTTTAAATATACAATCTTTACCGCAATCATTGCAAAAAGAGCTGCATGATGATGGCTTTGAGCTTCTGCCATACAAAAGCGCGCAAGACGCGCTCGGCACGCTCAAAGAAAAGCGCGTGCTTGTCGATAGAATCACGGCACGTGCGGCAAAAACCCTGCAACAAAACGGCAACAAGCTGCATGAGGAGCTTGCGCCAAGCACATTGCAAAAGGCATGCAAGAGCGAGGCGGTTGTCGCGCAGATTCAAAACGCGATGATACGCGATGGAATCGCGCTGTGTCGGTTTTTTGCGTGGCTCGAGGGCGCGCTTTTGGGCGAGGCGCTCGATGAATGCGACATCGACACGCACCTTACGGCATTTCGGGCAGAAATGGAACACTATGTCGGCAATAGCTTCGCGACAATCGCGGGCTTTGGCGCAAACGGCGCGCTGCCACACTACCAAGCCAAGCGCGGCGCATGCGCAAAGCTTGTCGGCGACAACCTCTTGCTGCTCGATTCGGGCGCGCAATATCTGGACGGCACGACCGACATCACGCGTGTTGTGCCTGTGGGCGAGCCAAGCGAGGCGCAAAGGCGCGATTATACGCTCGTTTTGCAGGCGCATATCGCGATTGCGCAGGCGCGATTCCCCGACAAAATCGCCATGCCGCTGCTCGATAGCATTGCGCGCGCGCCGCTGTGGCAGCATGGGCTTGATTATGCGCACGGCACGGGGCATGGCGTGGGCTATTTTTTGAATGTGCACGAAGGACCGCAGAGCCTCTCGCTAAACGCGCCTATCTCGCCGAGAACGCGGGTGCATGCGGGCATGGTTACATCGATTGAGCCCGGAATCTACCGCGAGGGGCAATGGGGCATTCGGCTCGAAAACCTCGTTGTCGCCGTGCCAAGCGCGCATGCGGGGTTCTTGGAGTTTGTGCCGCTCACGCTCTGCCCCTTTGAGCCGCGATTGATTGTGCGCGCAATGCTCACGCAAGCGCAAAGAGAATGGCTTAATGCCTACCACGCGCGCGTTTGGGAGCTGCTTGCGCCACATCTTAGCGGCGACGTGCGTGGGTGGCTAGAAAAGAGGGTGGAGGAGATTTAGAATCTATATAAACATTTTTAAGAGAAATTCTTTGAGTGGCGCGAGCTTTGCATGATTCCAATCAAACGCGCCAGCCCTTGCTGCCTCGCCAATTTTTAGCGAGACATATTTATCATGAATGGAAAAATAGGTGTGGAGTTGTGTCTTGAATGGGCGAGCAAAATTGAATTGATGTTTTTCTCTTAATGTGTCCATGAAATGAGCAATCTCTTGTTTTAACTCGGGCGCTTTAGTGTTGGACAGAATCGAAAAGCATAAGTCCTCTAATGTGCCATTTGTTGGTTCTGCATCACACGTTGGAAAAAGCAAAAAGCCAATCTTTGGCGTTTCGTCTTTCTCTGGCGTTTCGTCTTTTGGCAATTCCCACATAAATGGGGATTTTGGAACAGGAAGTTCATTTGATTCGAGTGATTTTTGAATCGATTGCATAGCAGATTTAAAATCTGTTTCTGCGTCTCGAATGATGAGTAGAGATTTTAAATTATCAAAACCAGGAGTATTTCGTAAATTTTTGAGACGATTAGTCAATTCGTTATTCCCACCAAAATTTATGATTTGTATATCTTCAGAAAAATTTGTGTTAGTATCGGATATACTATTGAGATATATTTTTAAAAACCCTTCGGCATCGCGCCCTTCGCAAACAATTAAATATTGTTTTTCTATTTTCCAACCTATATCTTGTATTGGCATTAGCGCACCTCCATATTGTCTGCAATCGCTATGTGCAAAAGTTCACCAGAATAGCGATAGGCGCGATTCTGTGTACCCTTTCTATCAAGTCGAAAATAACAAAACTCATGCTTTCTATCCGCAGATTCTATGCCGTTTATCGCACCAATAATGCACTCATAACTATGTGTAGTCGCGATGATTTGGCATGCATATTTGCGAGCAATCGTGGCAATAGTTTCCCATAATTTTTGATATATTGAATAATGGAATCCGCCCTCAATTTCATCAACAAGAAAGATAGAATTGGGGTGAGTAATGATAGATACGACAAGACACAAGAGCTTGCTTGTCCCATCTCCCATTAGATTCAGCGGGAGTAAGTGCTCGTTTGTTTTGATATAGAGCGATGCTTGCCCATTAGTGGAAATTGTAACAATGTCTTGAATATTTTTATCAATCATCTGCATAATGTCTATCACATCTTGCTTCTTTTGCTGCATTTCGATAATGCCAAAATAATCGATAATGACAACATCAAACATTTGGCGATTATTGATAAATTGAGTATAGGACATAAGCTCGGTTTGATTCTCTTGATTTGTTGTCATATCTTGCAAGATTCCTGCCTGCCCTGCGATAAAATGCCCCTCTTCGGCATAATTCCCTTTTTTATATTGAAACTTAAGCGTATATGTCAATTTTGCAGATGTTATGATGTCATTCATAGCTTCTTTTGGCAAAGCAGCATTATAGATTGGGATAAATGAAGAATCTCGCATACATTTTAATGTCGCTAACGTACCATCAAGCCCCATTTCAATTTGCATTGTTCTGCTCATGTCCATTTGATAAAAAAGCGACTCCCACAGATTCGTACCACGATTTGGCATATAATTTCCACGAAACATGTCAATTTTTATAAAAGAATCCTGATGTTGATGGTCAAAAAACAAAAAAACCGCCTCCAAAATGGCGCTTTTCCCAACATTATTTTTACCCGATATTAATGTAATCGGGCACATGTCCGATAATTCTATATCCTCAAATCCTCTAAAATTTCTCAATCGCATGCTGCTAATCATTGCTTCCCTCAATCTCTGCATTTATCATAAAAACAAAACTTACCACACGCAAGCTTCAAAATCGCTTAGCATTCTGCCCTTGACAACCCCCCCCAAAACATGCTACAATCACCGCTTACGCTCAAGGGGTCGACTTGGCTTTCGACGGGAGTTTGTGAGCTTGAATGGCATGTGGGTCTGGACACACCCTAAAACTATCCGCGTCAAGTAAACGCAAACAATACAAACTACGCTCCAGCTTACGCAAAAGTCGCGTAAGTTTAACAACTCTTAGGAGCCGATTTGCCTAGAGATTCTAGCTATCTACGCAAATCGTCATAACCCGCTAGATGCGCCCTTTTGTTGCCGAGCATTGGGGCAAAGATTCGAGGTTGCGTTGCTGTTTTGTTTTGGCTAGTTTTAAGGGCAGCAACAAAGTTTTAAACTATGCCTAAGCATGTAGAAGTTGAAGTGGTCAGATTTTCGGACTGGGGTTCGATTCCCCACGACTCCACCATAAAGTATAAGGAGAAACGATGCACTACCGCGTGATGCGGCTTGAGGACTATGATTCCGTGCTTGCATTATGGAAAAACATCGAGGGATTCTATATTTATAATGTTGACGATTCCTTCGAGGGCTTGCGCAAGTTTTTGCAGCGCAATCCCCACACCAACACGATTGCCGAACACAACAACCAAATCATCGGCAGCGTCTTGTGCGGCTATGACGGACGTTGCGCATATTTCTATCATGTCTGCGTGCGCAAAGACTACCGCCACCAAAACATCGGCAAACGCATGGTCGAACACACCATCGAATCGCTCCGCAACGAGGGCGCAACGCATATCAACCTGATTGCCTTCAAAACCAACGAAATCGGGAATCTCTTTTGGCACGACTTGGGCTGGTCGCTGCGCGACAATGCCAACCTCTATTCCTACACGCTCGATTCGGCAAACACCCGCTCGCTCACGCATTAGAATCCATTAGGATTCTTGCATTACAATCTTTCCATGAAACAATTCTACCAACGTTTTCTGCCCTACCTGGGCGGCAATTGGCTCTATTTTTTTTATGCAATGGTCGGCGGCGTGCTCGTTGCGGCGTCCACCGCTGGAATCGCGCATCTTGTCGAGCCCGTCTTAGACGGCATCTTTATCCAAAAAAACCGCGATTTGCTCTATATCCTCCCCCTATTCCTCGTTGGCGTCTATGCGCTCAAATCCGTTGGCGCGTATATCCAATCCTATTTCATCGCCTACATCGGGCAACGTGTGATTTTCAAGTTGCGCAACGATTTGCTGCACAAAATGCTGACCTTCGAGCTCGCGTTTTTCAACCAAAAACGAAGCGGCGAGCTGCTCGCGCGCGTAATGTACGACACAGGGCAGGTGCAAGCGGCGCTCTCGAACTATTGCGCCGAGTTTGTGCGCGAGGCGCTGACGCTCGTTGGGCTCTTGGTGCTGCTGTTCTACAAAAACATCGAGCTAGCCTTCTATGGGCTCATCGTGCTGCCCGCCGCGCTTCTGCCGCTCTCGCTGCTTGCGCGCAAGATGAAAAAAATCTCGAAAAGCACGCAAGAGAAAAGCGCCGATGTCATCTCGCGCCTCACGGAGGTGTTTGGAAACATCGAAATGCTCAAGGCGAATGGCTCGGAAAAGCTCGAGATGGAGCGCTTCGAGAAAGAAAACGAGCGGCTGCTGAAGCTTGGCATGCGTTCAACGCGCACGAGCGAGCTGACATCGCCCATTATGGAAATGCTCGGCGGAATCGCGGCGGGAATCGTGATTTTCATCGGCGGCGTGCAGGTGATTGACGGCGATATGGACGCGCCCGAGTTTTTCTCGTTTATGGCGGCTTTGTTTTTGCTCTATCAGCCCATCAAGCGCCTAAGCCAATTGCACAACAAATTCCAAATCGCCGTTGCGTCAGGCGAGCGCATTTTCGAGCTCAAGAATCGCGAATCGGCAATGCCAAACGGCACAGAGCCGATTACGCATATCGAGAATCTCGCGCTCGATTCCGTGCGTTTGCGCTATGATGAGATTGAGGCGCTGCGCGGTGTGAGCTTTGCGCTCCAACGTGGGCAAAGCCTCGCGCTTGTTGGCAACAGCGGGGGCGGCAAGAGTTCGATTGCGAACCTCATCTTGCGATTCTACGACCCAAACAGCGGCGCTGTGCGCGTCAATGGCACAGATGTGCGCAATTTCGACATGCGCGCGCTGCGGCAGAACATCGCCGTTGTTACGCAAAAAATCGCGATTTTCAACGAAAGCATTGCCTATAATGTCGCATATAGCGGGCTTGCAAACGGCGAAGACATCGATGAATCGCGCGTGATAGAGGCGCTTAGGGCAGCGCATGCGTGGGAGTTTGTCAGCAAGCTGCCGCAAACGATTCACACATGCCTCGAGGAATCGGGCACGAACCTTTCGGGCGGGCAGCGGCAGCGAATCGCCATTGCGCGCGTGCTCTACCAAAACCCAAGCGTGTTGATACTAGACGAAGCCACGAGCGCGCTCGACAACAAGACAGAAAGCAGCTTCAAAGAGACGCTTAGGGAAGTGATGCGCGACAAAATCACATTGATTATCGCGCATAGGCTCTCGACAATCGAGCTGGCAGATAGAATCGCGTTTGTGCAACAAGGCAAAATCATCGCGATGGGCAGCTACGAGGAGCTACTGCAAAGCTGCAAGGAGTTTGCACAGCTTTATTATAGTACGTCGCAATAGATTTTATGCTCATAAATCTCTTGCAAACCCCCTGCAAGCCCCCACCACAGGGCAATGCCAAAAAAATAGCAAAAATTTTTGCAAAAATCTTGTTTTTTCTATTCAACTTTTTTTTGCACTGCCGATATTGCTTATGTAGATGTGGTAAGGACACCCACTTTGACTGCGCAAGCTCGCAACGACTGCAAGAGCTGCCACTCTCTCGATAAGGACATCCCCAAAATTTAATCTTAGGGGTACACTATGCCTTTCAACATTAACACCAACATTCATGCGCTCAATTCGCGCGCACAGGGTACATTCACCCAAAACGCACTCAAGGATTCTTTGGAAAAATTGAGTTCAGGGCTTCGAATCAACAAAGCAGCAGACGATGCTTCGGGTATGGCGATTGCCGATAGTTTGCGTTCTCAAGCAAACTCGCTTGGGCAAGCGATTCGCAACACCAACGATGGTATGGGGATTATTCAGATTGCCGACAAGGCGATGGACGAACAGATTAAAATCCTCGATAGTATCAAAACCAAAGCCGTGCAAGCAGCACAAGATGGGCAAACCACAAAAACAAGGACAGCGATTCAGGCAGACATTACGCGCCTCATCGGCTCGCTCGACAACATCGGGCAAACCACGAGCTTCAACGGGCTTGCGCTATTGTCAGGAACATTCACCAACAAAGAGTTCCAAGTTGGTGCGTATTCAAACCAAAGCATCAAGGCGAGCATTGGTCCAACGACTTCCGATAAAATCGGGCATGTGCGCGTAGAGACAGGACAAGTCGTTACGGCACAAGGAACAGTATCGTTGCAAGTCAATGGCGTGCAGGGCAACAAAAATGTGGTGCTCGAATCTGTCGTGATTTCAACCTCTGCTGGAACAGGCGTGGGCGCTTTGGCAGAAGTCATCAACAAAAACTCCGATGCGCTCGGCGGGCTCAAGGCGAGCTTCGTGGTCGAGACCACAGGAAGCGGCGCGGTTGTGGCAGCGGCGGCGATTTGCGGGCTCACAATTAACGGCGTGAATATCGGTGCGCTCACCGACATTGTCGACAACGATAGAGACGGCAAGCTCATCAACGCGATTAACGCGCGCAAAGAGGAAACAGGCGTGCAGGCTTCGGTCGACTACCACGGGCGCTTGCACCTCACCGCACTCGATGGACGCGGAATCTATGTAACAGGTTCAGCCTATGACACAGCGGGCGGCGATATAGACTTCAGTGCAATCATGGGCGTATCAGCAGATTCTTTCTTTGGCGGTCGCCTCACACTCACCAAGCTCGATGCGAGCGACATTCGCGTTACGGGTACGGGTATTGAATTTACTGGCTTTGATGCAAATCAAGCCGTTGCGCAAACAAGCGTGAACTTGCGCGGCACGCTCAACGCTTGGGACGCTAACAAGGCTTCGGCGATGGGCGCAAACCCCAACGCGGCTGTGGCAACACGCGACAATGCGCTTGGAATGAGCGCGGGCGTAACGACCTTGCGCGGCGCGATGACGGTGATGAACATCGCCGAAAGCGCGATTAAGCAGCTCGACAGCATTCGTGCCGACCTTGGTTCTGTGCAACAACAGATGTTAAGCACGCTCAACAACATCACGATTACACAAGTCAACGTCAAAGCGGCAGAATCGCAAATCCGCGAGACCGACTTCGCCGAGGAGAGCTCGACATTCACCAAGCTCAACCTCCTCTCACAAAGCGGCAACTATGCGCTAAGTCAGTCCAACGCGATTCAGCAAA
>CAMXAV010000017.1 GCA_947179285.1 uncultured Helicobacter sp. | reverse complement strand
GAGCAGCTCATGCTGCGCCTGCTTTCGATGAAAACCTCGATTCCATTGCAAGACTTGCGCGTGGGCAACTTGGACGATTCGCAAATCTCGCAGCTAAGCGCCGCGAGCGATGCAATCGCCAAGCGTCCGCTGTTTGTCGATGACGGCGGGCTGCTTGGAATCTCGCTTTTGCGCTCGAAAATGCGCAAACTCAAGGCGCGCCACCCCGAGGTGGAGCTTGTCATCATCGATTATTTGCAGCTCATGAGCGGCAGCGGCAAGCAAGAGAGGCATTTGGAGGTGAGCGAGATTAGCCGTGGGCTCAAGCTGCTTGCGCGGGAATTGCAGATTCCCGTCATTGCGCTTTCGCAGCTCAACCGCTCGCTTGAGGCGCGCAGCGACAAGCGCCCAATGCTGTCTGATTTGCGCGAATCAGGCGCGATTGAGCAAGACGCCGATTTGATTCTATTTATCTACCGCGATGATGTCTACAAACAACGGGCAGAAAAAGAAAAAGAGGAACAAGCAAAAAAAGAGGGTAAAAATTACCAATCGACTTTTAAAAAGCGTTCGGAGGAATCTGCCGAAATCATCATCGGCAAACAGCGCAACGGACCCACGGCGATTGTCGAGCTGATGTTCCAAAACGCCTTTTCGCGCTTTGTCGAGGCAGACGAGCACCCAACGATTGCGCACGACACCACGCCCACACGTAACGAAACGCAAATCGACTTGCCGCCTTTGTGAAAAAAGCCTCGCGATTCCGCCGCGCCTTGTCGCAAACACTCTCGCAACTGCACCTCATCACTAGCCGCAATGTGTGGAAAAGCAACGCGAATGCGTTCGCGATTCCGCTCTTTGTGGGCTTTTGGCAATGGTTCTTGTTTGGAATCGCGCTGCTTGTTTTGTTTGGTTTGTCGCTTGGGTGGGAATACCAAAGCTTTCTTGCCTTCAAAAATAGCGGCTATCGGGCGGATATTTCTATGGTTTATGCCACCGTGCTCAATCAATACGAAAAAACTTCCGATAGAGGGACATATCATGTCTTAAAGCTGCGCATGGACAATGGCAAGATATTCTACACAACAACGCGAGAGCAAATCAAGAATCTGCTGCACAAAGAATTGCGCCTCAACCTCATCAATAGCAAGGTGGGCTTTTGGGACTATCTGCGCGGATTCTACGCGTTTAGCGTCTATACCGAGCTTTTGCCCACAAAATATGGAATCAAGGAACGCATGCGCGCCTACATCTCCAAGCAGCACGAAAGCCCGCTGCTTTCGGGCTTCTACCAAACACTCTTCCTCGCCGACACCCTGCCCTTTGCGTGGCGCAACAACATCAACGCGCTTGCAATCACGCATCTACTCGCGATTAGCGGATTCCATTATGGCGTGCTCTCGTTCTTCGTGCTGCTGCTCGTCTATCTCCCCTACTCCGCGTTGCAGAGGCGCTTTTTCCCCTATCGCAACGCGTTTTTCGACATCGGGCTCTTCACCCTCGCTTGCGGCGGATTCTACTTGCTGCTGTTGCAAAACTCCCCGTCTTTTCTGCGCGCGTTTGCAATGGCGCTCTTCGCGTCTTTCTTGGCATTTTGCGGAATCCGCGTTCTCTCGCTGCTCTCCCTTATGCTCATCGCGCTTCTCTTGCTAGCACTTTTCCCAAGCCTGTTTTTCTCGCTCGGATTCTTGTTCTCTGTCGCCGGCGTGTTCTATATCTTGCTTTTTGGGCAATACTATGGCTTTGTTGGGCTCAAGAATCTCTTGTTGTTACAATATGGAACTTTTGCGTTCATGCTGCCGCTTGTGCATGCTTTCCTCACGCCCTTTTCGCCCTACTCTATCCTCTCAATCCCGCTCACGCTCGCCTTTGTCGCGTTCTATCCGCTCTCTATTGTGCTCCATCTCTTTGGAATCGGCGGCTTGTTCGATTCGCTCTTTTTAGCATTCCTCGATGTCTCGCTGCCTGTTGCACATCTCCAAACTCCGCCCGCGCTCTTTGGCGCTTGGGCGCTTTTGTCGTTGCTCGCAATCGCGCACAAAAGGTTGTTTGTGTTACTCAATGTATTCTGCACTCTCGCTTTTTTGTGGAATTTAATTCTTTTTTGGCTGAAATGAGATAGAATAAGGGCTCTGTTTAGGCTTAATTTATGAGGAGGAACATGTGGCGCTAGGCGAAAGTGGCGGCTATTTGATACGGTTCAAGCAAGGTCTCAAAGACTTTAACGAACTCGTGGTTTTCGAGCACACTATCTTTTCGTTGCCCTTCACGCTCATCGCGATGCTCACCGCGTCCTATCACTCTGGCGGGTTCGAGTGGTTTGGTTGGAAGATTCTCTGCGCAGGGCTTCTTGCCGCCGTAACGGCGCGCAACTTTGCGATGGCTTTCAACCGCTATTGCGACCAAAAGATTGACGCGAGCAACCCCCGCACGCTCCACCGCCCAAGCGCCGATGGGCGAATCAGCCGCACAGAAATGCTCATCTTCATCATCGTCAATGCCGTTGCGTTCGTGCTGATTTCCTCGTGGATTAACACGCTCGCCTTTGCCCTCTCGTTCCCATTTCTCGCCATTTTAGCGCTGTATTCGTATATGAAATATTTTTCGTCTTTGGCGCATATCGTGCTTGGAATCTGCCTTGGGCTCGCGCCCATCGCAGGCGCTGTGGCGGTGAGCGAGACGATTCCGCTTTGGAGCGTGTGGCTCGCTTGCGGCGTTGTGTTTTGGGTGGCGGGCTTTGACATTCTCTATTCGATTCAAGACATCGAGTTTGACAAACAGAATGCGCTACACTCGATTCCCTCGCTTCTTGGCATGCACAAGTCGCTGCTTGTGGCGCGTGGCTGCCATGTTTTGGCTATCGTGTTTTGGTCGGGCTTTCTCTATATCTCGCCGCTTAGCGCGCATTCGTATTTTGCCATACTCATAAGCGCCATCATGCTCACGTATGAACATTACCTCGTTGCACGCAATCTTAGCAACATTCCTAAGGCATTCTTCGTTGTGAATGGCTATTTGGGCGTGGTCTTTTTGATAATATTAACAATGGATATGCTATTATGATAGACGAAAATCGTAAAAAACAAGTTTTAAACGCATTGCAAAATACTTCGTGGGGCAGAACCGTTCAAGCCCCGCTCAATCTCGAATTTGCGCTCATAGAAGCCGCCGATTCCGAAAGCACGAAGGCTTATGAGAGGGAGTATGCGTCTCTTTCAAACGCCGATGCCGACCCATTAGGAGAATACATGAAATACGCGCGTGCGAAAGCGGATTCTCGAGAAGCAGACGATATTGTGCTGAAGCTGCTTGTAACATTGCATTACAAGCTTGACGAAATCAAAAACATCTTGACGGACAATGTGCGCCAATTTGTCAAGCTCGAATCTAAGGAGAATGTCGAGGCTTTGGGGCATAGCGTCATCATCATGCCCAAAGCTGTTTTTCAAAAGGGGGCGCAGTATTATGCGCGGATTGACCTCCCTGTTTTTCCTGAACGTTTGATTCCCATCTTCCTTGAGGCAATCGAGCCTAAGGTTGCAAAAGTCAAGCGGATTCACGAACGCGATGAGCGCGATTGGGACAGCTATATCACCTCGCGCGAGCGTTCCCTTATTCGAGAACTCAAAGGTTTTTAAAGGATACACATGCAAGAGAATCTCGTTTGGATAACGATTATTGGGATTGTTTGTGCGATTGTTTGTGTGTTAGTTTATATTTATATCAGAGACGTCGAAACAACCAAATGCTTCAAACAATACGAAAAAAGCATCGATGACCTCACGCGACAAAACTACCAAAAAGACAAGAAAATCAAGATTCTTGAAGAGCGTCTTGAAGCCCTCGAAAAGGGGCAAGGTGGCAGCGCAGCGATGAATCATCTTTCGCATAATCTCAAAGAAGAAATCCAAACCACGCTCAACCACGCCATCTCCAATGTCTATGCCGAAGTGAACAAGCTCGCCGAAGATGTGCGCGGCGAACGAGAGACGCTCGATGATAGAATCGTGATGCTCGAAGAGAAAATCAAAGAAGTGGGCTATTTCCCCACCAACCCCAATGGTGTCGATGAAAGCAGGATTATTAGCATGTTCAAAGACGGATACAGTGTCGACGCGATTGCCAAAGAATTGCGCATTGGCAAGGGCGAAGTCGAATTTACCCTCAAGCTCTCGAATCTATAAGCCATGCAATCCGTTCTTCAATTTATCGGCAATCTCCTCCTCACATTGTTCTTGCTCGCCATCATCGCGATTGTACTTGTGGTTGCGTTTACGATTCTCACATCTTTGCTCGCCCTCTTTACAGCCTTGCTGCCCATCATCGGCGTTGGAATCTTCATCATCGCCGCCGTGTTTGTCGTCTTGGCTCTGTTCTCGCCTTGAGCCATCGGGCGTTTATCACACATTAAACTAAGGCATGCTAGAATCTGTTTATGAAAAAATTCTTGATTCTTGCCCTTTGTGCGGGCTTTTTGGCAATAGGTTGCGAGGACAAATCACAGAAAAAAACAGGGTTTGTAACGAATCTCAACGATTGTGGCGCTGCCTTCAACGCTTGCATGTCCGAGTGCGGCAGCGGGCGCGATTGCGTCAACAAATGCGAGCAGGCGCGCGGCATGTGCAACTCGCTCCGCATCAGAGGCTGTATGCAAAAATGCAACGAACAATTTGGCAAAGGCACGAGCTCGGCAGAATCATGCAAGAGAAATTGCCAACAAATGCGCTCGCAATAAGGATTTGCTATGAAACCCATCTGGAAAATCATTCTCGGTGTCGTGCTGCTGCTTCTTGTCATCATCGCGATTCCCTTCACACCGCCGGGCAATGCGCTGCTTAAGCCCTATCTCCAAAGCACGCTCAACACCTATTCGCCGCTTCCGCTCACAATCGAACGTTTCGAGCTGGGCTTTAGCTCGTTTGGGCTCGATTTAAAGGGCGAAGAATCCGTTACCGCCACGCTCAATGGCACATACTCGCTGCTTTCGCTCTCGCTCGATTCCTATCTCAACCTCAATGTCAAAGACCTCTCGTATGCGTCTAAGGTTGCTGGAATGGAGCTTGAAGGCGCGTTTGTCGCCGATGTGCGCGCGCATGGCAATGTCTTTGGCACAATCGAAGTCGTGGGCGAAAGCAACATCGCAGAATCCAAAACCATCTTCCTCGCCACGCTCAAAAGCCTTGATTTCTCGTCTTTAGATTTGCAAATCGAGAATGCCAAAATCCAATCCTTGCTCGCCCTTGTCGCCAAGCCGCCCTATGCAAAAGGCTTATTGAATGTAAATGCCAAAGTGGGGCAAGATTCCACACAAGGGCTAAACGGCGATGCGAGCGTCAAAATCGCGTCTGGGAGTGTCGATGCCGCGCTTGTCAAAAAAGACTTTGGCGCAAGCATTCCTGCCACGCAATTCACAACCAATCTGCTCGCGCATTTCAGCGGCGAGAATGTAACGCATGACCTCAAGATTCAATCCAATCTTGGCAACATCACGACAGACGGCACAACCAACATCAACACGCTTGCCACAGATTCCAAATATGCCGCAGCGTTGAGCGACCTCGCGCCGCTCACGCCGCTTGTGCAAATGCCCATTCGCGGCGATTTGCAAATCTCGGGCACAATCAAGGGCGACCAAAAGTCGCTGCTTGTCGATGGGCAGACCAACCTTGCGCAATCCAAGACGACCTATCGCGCGACCCTTGTCGAGTTTGCGCCCGCAAATGTCGACATCGATTTGCAGTCGCTCAATCTCGAGCGGCTCTTGTATATGCTTCATCAGCCCATCTACACGCAAGGCTTGCTCACGCTCACTGCGAAGCTGAGCGATTTTAATGACGGAATCTCGGGGCAAGTCGCGCTCGATATTCCCAATGGCAAGCTCATGAATGCCGCGATGAAGCAAAGCTTTGACCTCGACATGCCCACAACAAGCTACACCCTAAGCGCCGCAAGCACGCTCCACAGAGGCGCGGGCGAGCTGCTTTCCTCGTTTAAAAGCAATCTCGCTAACCTCATCATCGACAAGGCGAAATTCACGTTGCAGCCCGCCATCACGCTCAAATCGCCCTATCAGCTCGGCTTGCCCGACTTGAGCAAGCTCCAATTTGCAAGCGGCATGCCAATGCAAGGCAAAATCGACAGCCACGGCGATGTGAGCCTCGATAGCGCGGGCTTAATCGCCACGTTTGTCAGCGACACGCTCGGCGGCAACATCAACGCCACGCTGAATAACAACATTTTCAAGGCGAACCTTAGCAAATTGCGCAGCGAAGAGGTCTTGCGTATGCTCACATACCAGCCCTTCTTTCTTTCCGAAGTCAATGGCGCGCTCGAATACGAGCTCATCGGCAAACAAGGCGTTCTTGACGCAAAGCTTAGCAACGGCAGGCTCGCCGAATCGAATCTCACCAAGCTTGTCTTGCCGCTGCTCAAGGTTGATTTGACGCGCGAAGCCTACGAAGAAGCGAGCCTCAAGACGCGCATTGACGACAAGATTCTAAGCAACGACATCAATTTCGCCTCGCACAACACATCGATTGTCTCAAAGGGGCTCACGCTCGACACGGCGGGGCAGAAAATCGATGGAATCTTGACGCTTAGCATTAAAGAAAAGCCAACAAACATCACCATTTCAGGCAATCTCAACAGCCCCAAAATCAGCGTTGATGTCGTGAATCAGGCGATTGACAAGGCAAAGGAAAAGGCAGGAGAAAAGATTGAACAAGCCATCGACAAAGGCTTGCAAAAGCTAAGCCCCGAGCAGAGCGAGGGCGTCAAAAACCTTTTGCAAAACATTCTGCAAAAGCCTTAACCTGCCATTAATCTATGATGTGCTAGAATCAGTGCTTATTTTAGAAAAAGGACGAGAAATGTTAGAAGGCATCATTAGAGAGAGTGTTTCTAAGGCAGCGGCAAAAGCGCTTAGGAAGGATGGTTATCTAATTGCGAACATCTATGGCAAGGGGCAGCCCAACATTCATTGCGCGTTTAAAGTCAATGATTTTATCCGCTCGCTCAAGGCAAAAGTTCATGTCATTTTCCCCGTCAAGGTTGGGGGCAAAGAAATGCGCGTTGTGGTGCAAGAATACCAACGCGACCCCGTTACAAGCGCCATTTTGCATGTCGATTTGATGCTTGCCCAAAGCGGAATCGCGGCTCGCTATTTTGTCCCAATGGAGTTTAGCGGCACGCCAAAAGGGCTCAAAGACAAGGGCGCGCTTGTGATTTCTAAAAAGCGCATTCGCGTCAAATGCACCCCCGAAAAGCTTCCTGCACATTTTGCGCTCAACATCGCCCCTTTGGGCGTGGGCGATTCGCTGCTTGTGCGCGACATCGCTCCCATCGAGGGCGTGCGCATTCTCGATAGGGCAGATGTTGCCGTTGTGGGCGTTGTCAAATCGCGCTAGATGTTTCTTGTTGTCGGCTTAGGGAATCCGGGCAATCAATACCACAACACCCGACACAACGCGGGCTTTCTCGCAATCGACTGCTTCGCGCAATCTCTATGCGCAAGCGGTCATGCATGCATTCCTCAAACATCTGCCGCCTTCAAAGGCGAGCTGCTCAAATGCCACGATTGGCTCTTGCTCAAACCCCAAACCTTTATGAACTGCTCGGGCGAATCCGTGCTCGCCGTGCGCAATTTCTATAAATGCGATTTCGTCTTGGTCGTGCATGACGATGTCGATTTGCCGCTTGGCGCGTTGCGTTTCAAGCTTGGCGGCGGCAGCGGCGGGCACAACGGCTTGCGCAGCATCGATAGCGCGATTGGCAACGCATACCACAGAATCCGCATCGGCATTGGCAAATCGGCGATTCTCCCCACAGCAAGCTTCGTGCTATCGCCCTTTTTGAGCGAAGAAATCCCAACCCTCACGCAAACATTACAGCACGCAACAAACGCGCTCCAAGCCCTCGTTTGCGGGCAATCATGGGAAAAAGTCGCCTCACTTTATAGCTTGAGCACAAAATGAAAGCATTCTGGTTTGTCGCACTCTATTATCTCAAATATTTTTGCGTCATCACGGCTGGCTTGGGGCTGTTTTTTGTTGGAATCGATGTGCTCAAGCTCGCCTCCGAGCTGCCCGATTCGGCGAACCTGCTCATTTTGTTTATTCTTTATGATTTCGCCTATGCGCTTGGCTTCATCTTGCCCATCTCAATCCTGCTGTCCGAAGTCATGGTTCTCTCTGTGCTCTTGCGCAACAACGAGTTTGCCGCCCTGCTCTCGCTTGGGCATTCCAAGCGGCAAATCGGCTTGCCCATCTTCGTTTGCGCCGCGTTGTTGCTCTCGGCATTTGTTGCGCTCAACGCCACGCCCTTTGCGTATAGCAAAGAGGAAGTCGACCGCATTATTAATAAAAATTTCACAAATAGAAGCAAGCAAGAGATTCTCGTTAAACACCAAAATAATTATATCTATTTTGATAAAGTCTATCCCTTCGCCAAGCGCGCCGAAGGAATCCGCATTTACACGCTCAACAATAACACGTTGACACGACTCGTTCAGGCAACAAATGCGATTTTTGTTAATAACGAATGGCAATTGCTCGAAGTCATTCTTTTTGATTTCAACGAGGGCGCAAAACTTGGCGACATTGCATACACGCAAACTAAGCTTCCGCGCCTCGAGATTCTCAAGGGTTTCAAGCCCAAGATTTTGGACATCATCTATGAAAAAAGCGATTCTGTGTCTATCCTAGACGCGCTTTCTTCGCTATTGTTTCTCCAAAATCAAAACATCGATTCGACCAAAATTCGTGGGATTCTCTATTCTCTCGTCTTTTTCCCATTCTTTTGCTTCCCAATGCTCGTGATTTTATTGCGCTTTATGCCGCTCACGGTGCGCTATGGCGAGTTGAGCTGGTTCGTGTTCGCGTCAATCCTCATGTCGCTCATGGCTTGGGGCGTCTTTTTCGCGCTCTCGCGCTTTGCTATGAGCGGATTTATCCACCCCGAATGGGCATTTGTGCTGCCCATGCTTTTGTGGTTCTTGCTCGGCTTTGTCGTTGCTTTGCGGCTAAATAGGTATGAGGGATAGGGCAGATTCTTTTTGCTGTGCATAAATGCAATGAATATGGTAATCAATAGGTAAAAAATTCTATTTTGTAAAAAACCTCGAATCTTCGGAGGTGCGACTTTAATCACACACATAAAATCATAATATGTGCGGTTGAAACCGCACCTCCGAGATGTTTCGCTAACGCTCAACATGGCGATTGGAATCCTATGAAAAACCCCACTATCTGTCATTGCGAGGCGAAGCCGAAGCAATCAAACGTCTTTGAACGCCCGCTTGGGATTCTTTGCCTGTTGATTGCCACGCTCGTTACACTCGCTCGCAATGACCCACCCCCTAGCCCCCTCCGCAAGGGAGGGGGAATAAGGAATCTCCAATAAAAAGCGCGCGCAAGCTAGCATAGCTAGCACAGCCGCGCTTTGGATTCCGCAATTTTTTGATTTGCTATTGCTCATGATTCTAATCTCCCAGCCACAGCGCGCAACGTCTATGTTCGAGCCGCAAGGCATAACATAGACG
>CAMXAV010000016.1 GCA_947179285.1 uncultured Helicobacter sp. | reverse complement strand
CCGGCACCTTGAGCATCACATTGGGTTCATCGATTGTGCGAAAAAGCCGCTTGCACTCGCTAATAGATTGCGCGGCATCATCGCACAAAAATGGGTCAATCTCGATGCTCACCCAGCCATTTTGCGGGTTTGCGTCATAGAGTGGGCGCAGAATCTGTGCGGCTCTTTTGATGTCTGCTGTGGCAAGCGATTCGTAGATTGCCTTCGCGCCGCTGCCCTGCCCTTTGAGCCGCGCAATGTCGTTCGCATACGAAGGATTATGCAGCGCCTGCTCGAAGATTGCGGGGTTGCTCGTTGCGCCTTTTAGCTTCCAGCTTTCCATATATTGCGCAAACTCCTCTGCCAAAAACGCACGCTCGATAAAATCGCACCAAAGACTAAAGGTTTTAAACATCATCATTCGCTCCTTAGAAATCCTAGATTCTAATCGCTTTGTGCTAAAACGACTCTAAAGCCAAAAATGTGCACTTTTTCTTGCATAGCCATATTTTTGTGCTATAATACTCTATTCTGAAATTTCAAAAGGAGAAGGCATGTATTATGCAATCATCAAAGGCGGAGAGCAGTCTCATATCAACGAACAAAAACTAGCACTCTACGAGTACGCAAACCAAAAGCAGATTTCTAATCTGCAATTTGTCAAGATTCGCGGTGGCGGCGCGGCGCAAGTCAAGAAGCTCAACATTCCAAGCGGTTCGACTGTGTTGTTTGTCGATTTGAATATATTCGGCAATTCTATCCAAGAAGTTACAGCCTACTTTAAAACGCTAAGCGCGCAAGGGCTACAACTCATCTCTGTAAATCGCCCCAATCTTGCAGAATTTCTTATTCAAAATAGCGATATTCTCAATGAGGCAACTTCGTATTTCACTCAAAATACAGGGCGCGCAAGCCACGCGACAAAACCAGCAAAGTCGGCGCATGACTATAACGATTATTTAGACAGAATCAAAGAGCTTGCGCATCAGGGCAGAAATGCGCGACAAATTTGGGAAGCCATTGGTTGTGTGGGGACATATCGCGGTTTTGCTGTGTATTGCATCAAAAAGCGAGAAGTCAAAGAGATTCTCAAACGTTATGGGAACTAAGGGCTTGGTGGGGGCATAGCCCCGCCTCGCTGACCCCTTCATCTAGTGGCCAAGGATACCACATTTTCGCTGTGGGAACAGGAGTTCGAATCTTCTAGGGGTCGCCAATTAGCGCAGAAGCAGGCTTTGCTCCATCACAGCGGGAATGGGCAAGCCCATCATATCAAGCACGCTTGGCGCGACATTTGCCAAACTCCCTCGCCGCAACTCTTTGACGCCATGCGCTAACACAAAGCACCAAACATCGCCCACCGTGTGGTTTGTGAGCACATTGCCCTCCGAATCTGCCATTTCCTCGCAATTGCCATGGTCGCTTGTCAAAAGCACGGCATAATCATGCTCTTGCGCGACTTGCAAGATTCTCCCAAGCTCGGTATCGACAGCCTCAACCGCAGCAATCGCCGCTTGCAAATTGCCCGTGTGCCCGACCATATCGCCATTTGCAAAATTCACAACGATAAAATCAACCCCGCGATTCATGCCGTCAATCACGACATCGCCGACTTCTTTGGCGCTCATCTCGGGCTGCAAATCATACGTCTTGACTTTCGGGCTTGGCACGAGCACATGTGTTTCGTTCGGAAACTCCTTTTCGATTCCACCATTGAGAAAGAAGGTTACATGGGCGTATTTCTCCGTCTCTGCCGTGTGCAGCTGGCTTAGGTTGTTTGCAGCAAAAATCTCGGCGAGCGTGGGCGAGACATGTTCTTTTTTAAAGAGCACGGGGAATCCAAATGTTTCATCATAGCATGTCATGCACAAAATGGGCAGCACCCATGCCCTGCCGCGCTCGCATGCGTCAAAGGTTTGCGCGCCAATCATGCGCACAATCTCGCGCGCTCTATCGCTACGAAAATTGACAAAAATCGCGCAATCATTCTGCAAAAAGCCCTCATAATCAAAGCTCGCAGGCTCGATAAATTCATCAGTGATTCCGTTTTTTTGTTGCGCGCTAATGTATTCTTCGGGGCTCAACGCGCTTGGGTTTGCGCCTTGTGCAATGCTTTGATAGGCTTGCAAGACGCGTTCCCAGCGGTTGTCTCTATCCATTGCATAGAATCGCCCGCTAATCGTGGCAATTCTCGCGCCTTGCGGCAGGCGCGCACGCAATTGTTCGACAAAGCCGCGCGCCGTGTGCGGCGGGACATCTCTGCCGTCTGTAATCGCATGCACGAGCACACTAAAGCCTTGCGCGCACAGAATCTGCGCGAGTGCGAGCGTGTGATTCATGTGTGAATGCACGCCGCCATCGCTTAGCAGCCCAATGAGATGCACGCGATTCTTGCCCGCGACAAACTCGCGCAACACGGGCGAATCGCGCAGCTCGCCGCTTGCAATCGCGCGGTTGATTCGGACTAAATCCTGATACAGCACGCGCCCCGCGCCCAAAATCATGTGCCCAACCTCGCTATTGCCCATCTGCCCTTCGGGCAAGCCCACAGCCTCGCCATGTGTCGCAAGCAGGCTATGCGGCACATGGGCAAAGAGCCAATCATACGTTGGCTTCTTGGCATTTGTGAAAGCATTATAGGGCGTGGCGGGCTTCTCGCCGATTCCGTCTGTAATCACGAGCAAAACTTTTTGTCGAATAGAGCACATCGCGCAAACCTCATCGATAGTCTAAGGGATAATACGCTAGGATTCTATCCTATTTTTTCAAATACAAGGCACTTGCATGCTGTTTTATCTGTGGGAAACATTCAACATCAACCTCTTTTCCTATATCACCTTCCGTGCAGGCGCTGGATTCTTCCTCGCGCTTTTCTCTACCCTCTTTGCGATGCCGCTCTTTATCCATTGGGCGACCCAAAAGCGCGCCGCGCAGCCCATTTCGAGCTTTGCGCCCAAGAATCACCAAGCCAAAAGCGGCACGCCGACAATGGGCGGGACAATCATCGTTGCGGCGACCATTTTCGCCGCGATTCTCGCAGGCAAACTCGATAATTTCTACCTCGCACTTGGAATCGTCTGCCTCTTGTTTTTCGCGCTGATTGGCATGCGCGATGACATCATGAAGATTTACGCGCGCAAAAACGCGGGCATGAGCGCACGCGCGAAGATGTTTTGGCTCGTTCTCGCCGCGCTGTTTGCGAGCGGCATGCTCTATGCCTATGGGCTCAATACGCAACTCTATGTGCCATTCTACAAGAATCCGCTGTTCAATATGGGCATTGGCGCAGTCGTGTTTTGGGCGTTCATCTTCGTTTGCGCGACCAATGCCGTGAATATCACGGACGGGCTCGATGGGCTCGCGACCGTGCCCTCAATCTTCGCGCTCGTGAGCCTCATGGTGCTCGTCTATGTCAGCGGAAACGCGATATATAGCCATTATCTCTTCTATCCCAACATCAACGGCGTGGGCGAAGTCGTGATTCTCATCACCTCGCTCATGGGCGCGCTCATCGGCTTCTTGTGGTATAACTGCCACCCCGCGCAAATTTTCATGGGCGATAGCGGCAGCCTCGCTATCGGCAGCATTGTCGCGTATTGCGCGATTCTCTCAAAGTCGGAATTTACGCTCCTGTTGATTGGCTTCATCTTCGTCATCGAGACACTAAGCGTGATTGCCCAAATCTTTGGAATCCGCGTCTTGGGGCGGCGCGTCTTCTTGATGGCGCCCATTCATCACCATTTTGAAATCAAGGGCTGGGCAGAGAACAAAATCATCATTCGCTTTTGGATTATCGCTCTTGTGAGCAATCTCATCGCCATTTTGAGTCTCAAGATTCGCTAGGAGGAATCATGCGCATTTCACTTTTTGGCTATGGAACGACAATGAAGGCTTTGGCTGCGCGCGTTGCCTGCACGATTTATGATGACAAGTTTTGCGAAGAATCACGCGATGAATATGGCAACGCGTTGCGCCCTAGCGCGGCTTTTGAGCCCGAAAATAGCGACCTTGAGATTCCCTCGCCGGGCATCATGCCCACCCACCCGCTGATTTTGCGCGCCAAACATCTTTGCAGCGAATACGACTATTTCGCGCCCGTAATGCCGCAAAGCGTGTGGATTAGCGGCACAAACGGCAAGACGACAACGACAGAGATGACGCAATTGCTGTTTGCGAGCGAGGGCGCGCTTGCGGGCGGCAACATCGGCACGCCGCTTGCCAATCTCGATTCTAAAGCGCCG
Source organism: uncultured Helicobacter sp. (assembly GCA_947179285.1). GTDB lineage: Bacteria > Campylobacterota > Campylobacteria > Campylobacterales > Helicobacteraceae > NHYN01. Next base: position 5,350 of record CAMXAV010000016.1, on the reverse strand, counting down.
CTGTGGATTCTCGAGACAAGCTCGTTTACGCTGCACTACACGCGCACCGCCGCGCCGCAACTCTATGTGCTGCTGCCCATTGTCGATGACCACATAAGCTGGCATGGCAGTTTTGAATCCTACCGCGATTCCAAGCTCTCGGTGATTGCACGCATGCAAAGCGGCACAACGGCGATTCTGCCCGCGAATCTGCTGCCGTTTGTGCCAAAACATTGCTGCGAGCTCATTGCCTACGAAAACAGCGCACATCTCGCCAAGCTCTTTGCAATCGACACCGCGCGCGTGCCATTTGCCGAGCCGTTCTTGCAAGACGCGCTGCTCGCGCTTGCGTGCGCAAAGATTCTGCGCAATGCCTTGCCTTATGAGCTGCTCGCAAGCTACCACATCGGCGCGCACAGGCAGCAAAAGGCGCTTGACGCAGAGGGGCGGCTCTGGGTGAATGACAGCAAGGCGACCAACATTGACGCGACACTCAAGGCGCTGCCGCAATACAAAGACAAAAAAATCCACCTCATCATCGGCGGGGACGACAAGGGCGCAAATCTCTTGCCGCTGTTTGAAGCGCTTGTGGGCTATCGGCTCTGCCTCTATACAATCGGCAGCAACGAAGAGAGGCTCTGCGCACTCGCCGAAAAACACGCGATTCCGTTTGTCGCATGCCACGACCTCAAAACCGCTGTTGCGACAATCAAGCAGAATCTGCGAAGAGACGAAGTCGCCCTGCTCTCGCCCGCCGCTGCGAGCCTCGACCAATTCAGCTCATACAGCGAACGCGGCACATTGTTTTTGCAATACGCAAACGCGACAATCCAAGAGGCGCGATGATTCAAAGCATTATCACTCGACCTGTCGTTGTGATTGTGGGCATGATTTTGCTTGTGCTGTTTGGCACAATGGCGCTGCGCACGATGCCCTACCAGCTCACGCCCAAAGTCGTGCGCCCGATTATCAGCGTGCAAAGCACATGGAATGGCGCAACGCCCTATGAGATTGAGCGCGAAATCATCGAGCGCCAAGAGAATGCGCTCAAGGGGCTTGACGGGCTGCAAAGCCTGCAATCGCGCGCGCGCAATGGGCGCGGATTCGTCTTTCTCGAGTTTTCGATTGGCACGCCGCTCAATGCCGCAATGCTCGATGTGAGCAACAAGCTTAGCGAAGTCAAGGGCTACCCCGATTCGATGGAGCGCCCGATTATCCGCGCCACAGGCGAAGATGTCGAAGCGGTGGTGTTTATGGTGCTCAAGACGCTTGACCCAACAAAAAATGTACGCGAGTATCGCACATTCTTTAACGAACAGGTGATTCAGCATTTCGAGAGAATCGACGGTGTCGCCGAGGTGAGCTTCCCTGGCGGCGAGGATAGGGAAATGCACATTATCCTCGATTCGCAAAGGCTCGCGGCGTATAATTTGAGCATCACAGACGCGATTGCCGCGATTGAGGGCGCGAACATCAATGTTTCGGCGGGGACGATGAACTATGGGCAAAAAGCCTACCGCGTACGCACGATTGCCGAATATAAAACCCCCGAAGACATTCGCGAAACGCTCATCTTTGGCGATGGCTTGCGGCGCATCAAGATTGGCGACATCGCGACCGTGCAAAGCGGCTTTGCCAACCCGAGCACCGTAACATTGCACAACTTCCAAACGAGTCTTGGAATCGGCATTAAGCCCACAAACGAGGCGAACACGCTCGAGCTCACCGCCGCCGTTGCGCTTGTCTTTGACGCGCTCAACGAGGGCTTGCTCAAAGAAAATGGGCTGCGGCTCGAGTGGATGAGCGACCAAAGCGGCTATATCAAAGACGCCATCGCGCTTGTGCAAAATAATATCCTCGTTGGTGTCTTGCTCGCCTCAATCGTGCTGTTCTTGTTCTTGCGCTCGTGGAGCGCAACGCTCATTATCGCGCTCGCAATGCCGCTTAGCATTTTTGGGACATTCATCGTCATGGCGTTTTTGGGGCGCACGCTGAATGTGATTAGCATGGCTGGAATCTCGTTTGCTGTGGGCATGCTTGTCGATTCTGCGATTGTCGTGCTCGAAAACATCGAGCGGCACAGGGCAATGGGCAAAAGCCCGCTGCTCGCCGTCTATGAAGGCAGCGCCGAGGTGATTGGCGGGCTCATCGCCTCTGCCGCCACAACCATTGCCATCTTTATCCCCATCATCAACATCTCCGATGTCTCGGGGCAGCTCTTTCGCGACATCGCCATCACCGCGAGCTCGGCTGTGTGCTTCTCCATTTTCGTCTCGCTCGTTGTGATTCCGACAATGAGCTATCAGAGTTTGTGCTACGCACAGCGCCGCAAGCCCCCGCGTCAGGGCGCGCTCTCGCTTTGGCTGCAAGCTCTTGGCAACGGCTTTGTGCGGGCGATGATGGCATTTTTGCACATCTGCATGCGCAACAAAAAGACGGCATTTGCGACCATTGTCGGCTTCACAACGACAAGCCTTGTCGTCAGCTATGCGCTGTTTCCGAAAATGGAATACCTGCCACAGGGCAATCAGAATCAGCTGATTCTCAATCTCAATCCGCCGCCGGGGACGTCATACAACGAGCGTCTTTGGGTTGGCGAACAAATCTTTGAGCTCGCCCGCCCCTATTTTGCGCCACACTTCGAGGGCAACGCGACAACCCCCGCCATTAGCCAGCTCTACTATCTCGGCAGCGAGAACAGCATGCGCGTTGATGTGCGCACGAACGACCCGTCTCGCCCAGCAGCGCTCAAGGGAATCTTGCGCGAGATTGCCGCGCAGATTCCGGGCGTGCGCGGCACGGTGAGCCAACCCGCGATTTTTGCGCGCGCAGGGGGCGGCGGGCGCGACATTGAGGTGAATGTGAGCGGCGAGCGGCTCGAAGACATCGTTGCCACAGCCGCTGTGTTGCGCGAAGAAATCCGCGAGGTTCTTGGCAGCGGCACGCAAGTGCGCGCACTGCCAAGCCTCGAGATTCTCTATCCCGAGCTCAACTATTACCCGATAAATGAGAGGCTTAGCGCTGTGGGCTTGAGTGCGCGCGAGTTTGGAATCGCGCTTGATGTGCTGCTCGATGGGCGCAAGGTGGCGGAATATAAAGAAGAGGGGCGCGACAAAATCGACCTCGTCTTGCGCTCGCATGCCCAAAACTTCACCGACCCCGAGGCGCTCTACAACGCCTCGCTTTTCACGCCCAAAGGCGGAATCGTGCCGCTCTCAAACCTCGCGATTGCGCGGCTTGAGTATGGAATCAACGAAATCTTTCATCATGAGCGCATGCGCACGACCATTTTGATTGTCTCGCCGCCCGATTCGCTCGCGTTGCAGCAGGCAATGGAGATGTTGCAGGCGCATTTCGATTCGCCGCACATGCGCGAGGTGATTGGCGACAATAGCATTAAGCTAAGCGGCAATGCCGACAAGCTCACGCAAATGCGCATCGCGCTTAGTGGGGGGTTCTTGCTCGCCGTGTTGATTATTTATTTACTCATGGCAGCATTATATGAAAATTTTATTTATCCTTTCATCATTCTTTTCACGATTCCCCTCGCCGTTGCGGGCGGAATGATTGGAATCTGGCTCGTCAATGTGTTCTTGAGCCCCCAACCGCTCGATGTGCTCACGATGTTTGGCTTTATTATTTTAGTCGGGATTGTCGTGAATAATGCCATCTTGATTGTCTACCAATCACTCTACAATGTCAAACAAAATGGCATGGACGCAAAAAGAGGAATCATCGAGGCTGTGCAGGCGCGAATCCGCCCCATCTATATGAGTACGCTCACATCGATTTTTGGCATGCTGCCGCTCGTGCTCGCCCCGGGCGCGGGCAGCGAGATTTATCGCGGGCTTGGCGCTGTGATTCTTGGCGGGCTCGCGTTTGCGACTGTGATTACAATCTTTGTGATTCCTTGCCTCTTGTCGCTGTTTTTGAAAAAACAGACATTAAGGATAACGCAATGAAGGCGTTTCTTTACCTCGCCTTAATAGCAAGCGCATGGGCAATGAGCGTGCATGAGGTGATTGCGATTGCGCTCGAGAACAACCCGACTATCGAGCAGCAAGAACGGCTTTTGGAATCCACGCGCTACCATACCAAGAGCATGACAGGCGCTTTTTACCCAACGCTCGAGCTTGGCTACCGCGTATATCGGCTTCAGAAAGGCGCAGCAAACCGCAATAACACGAACGGCAACGAGGCAAACCTCGCGTTGCGCTATAATTTGTTTCGCGGCTTTGCAGATTATCATAACCGCAAAAATGCCCAATCGATAGAAAATGCGCAACAATATCGCCTGCAAGCGAGCAAACAAGAGCTGATTTTGGCGATTAAAACACTCTACATTGCGTTGTTGCAACAAAAAGAGCAATTGCTTGTGTTTGAAGATTCTATTAAGCTTCTTGAACAGCAGCTCAAAGAAACGAGCGAGTTTTTCCGCGTGGGGCTTGTGGCAAAAAACAATGTCTTGCAAGTCGAAGTCTCGCTTGCTAGCGCCAAACAGAACTATCTTGCCGCAAAAAGCGAGCTTGCGTATTTGCAAAAAGACCTCGAGCATTACGCAGGGCGCGCGCTTTTGGTTGAAGAGCTACAAGAAGTGCAATTTCAGATTCCAGAGATGAACTTGCAAGAACTTGAATCTATGATGCTCGCAAACCGCTCGGAGCTCAAGGCGCTAGAGCACGAGCACAACGCGCAATACCACACACTTCAAAGCGCAAATGGCGCGTATCTGCCCTCTGTGGAGCTTGTTGGCGAAAAAACCTTCGCGACCACAGCAGACAGAGACGACCAAGTCGTGGGCAGAATCGAGCTTTCGCTGAACCTTTTCGAGGGCTTTTCGAGCTATTATGCCGCGCAGAGGGAGCGCGCGAATATGCTCGCGCTTGGTGCGCAGATTGCCGAGCTTAGGCAGCAGCTGCAACTGCAACTTTTTCAGGCGCATGAATCGTACACGCTCGCGCTTAGCGCATACAAGGTGGCGCAAGAGGCGCTGATTCAGGCTGAAGAAAATTACCGCATCGTCTCGAACCGCTACAAGGAGCGCGTGGAAACCACAAGCCACCTGATTGACGCTGAACTTTTGCTGACGCAAGCACGCACAAATGTGCTTGTCAACCGCTATGGAATCGCGCAAGCCATCGCGCAGATTGTGCGCATTGTGGAGGTGGGGGAATAGTAGTTTATATGTTAGGCTAGACGATTATAATCTTTTGTGATTTTGTATGCTTTTTGGAGGTGCGACTTTAGTCGCACTCATCATTAATATGTGCGGTTAAAACCGCACCTCCGATTCTACTATTGCTCATCATGTGAGCGCCCCAGCCACAGCGCGCAACGTCTATGTTCGGGTCCCAAAGGCATAACATAGACG
>CAMXAV010000015.1 GCA_947179285.1 uncultured Helicobacter sp. | reverse complement strand
TGAATGCGGAAAAATCAAAGATAGCAAAGTTATACTTGCTTATAATGGCTTTCAATAACAACGTTTCTATAATTATGGCTTGATTTCAAATATTATCTACACACCCTCACCCAATGAAAAAGATTGGGAAGCATTTGAAGCAAACTATGAAAATGGTAAGCTGCATGGCGAAATGGAGATTCTCACCAAAAAGGGTAGATTGATTGTGCCTTATGAATATGGATTGCTCTATGGGGTTACAAGGTTATATGACTCAAAAAATGCGCTACAAAAACAATGCTTTGCGTTTAGGTCTGGTGGTTGCTCTTTTCGAATCGAACATCATTCTAAAAATGGCAAAACGCGTTCTATATATTATGACAAAGAGAACAATCCTATATCTAAAGAACAAGTTGAGAAAAAATCTTTAAGAATGGATGTTATTTTAAATTTTGAAGATTCTGTGCTTCAATCTGCTTATGATTCTACTTATAAAAACGAAGCCGATGTAACTCTGTTTGAAAAAGGGCAAGCTTTGCTATTTGTCAGCTCTAATGAAACAATCTTTTTCTATCCAAATGGTGTCGAACGTTTTCTGTGGTCTGATATATCGCATAAAGGTCATGTAAATGAACTTGCTTATAATAGAGAAACATGTGAACCCTCAATCCTGCAAAGCTATTATAATGCTTTTATGACGCCTCCACTTGATAGCATTCAATCCATTCAAATCAATGATAGAACCCTTTACATACCAAAAACAAGGATAGAATTGTTAGCTTTAGTGCGTAATGAGAATATCAATCTTGCTGATATTGACACAAAACAGATTACTGATATGCGTAGGCTTTTTTCTTCTTATTGCATGGGGGGAAACAAATCCATGATACAATTGCTCATTGATAACTTTACGGCAGGCAAAAGGCAAGATTTTAGCGGAATAGAATCATGGGATACTTCAAGTGTTATAAATATGGAAGAAATGTTTGAGAATGCAGTGAGCTTCAATCAAAATATCAATTCGTGGAATGTGAGCAAGGTTGAGAATATGGACTATATGTTTTGGAATGCAAAGTTTTTTAACCAAAACTTGGATTCTTGGGATACAAGTAAAGTCAAGAATATGCGCGAAATGTTTAGAGCCTCGCCATTGCAAAATAACCCCCTAAAATGGTATAAGAAATAGATTCAAGAAAGAAAACAAATGATTCTTAAATATTCTATTGTAATTGCCATAGCATTTCCGATAGTTGCGCTAATCGTGCTAATTATTGCAGTATCAGGAGAAAGAGATGCCTCAATGGGCGGCGTTGTGGGTTTTGACTTTGCTTATTCCATGGTGGCTACACCTTTGATAATTTTTGCGGGTAGCATTTTGCAAGGAATTTATAATTTTAGTACCGCAAAAAGCCTCTTCGCAAAAATTAAAAAGTTTACGATTTATCAGAATAATAATGGTAGTTTTTCGGTCTTTTTTAGAGAAAAAATCAAAAAACAATGGATTATTCATCGGCTAGAAATCACATTTTTAGATGCCACACATTGTCATCTTACTCATATCACAATCAATGCAAATCAAGAATCTAATGAACGTTGCTCTAAGGATATGAGTATTCATGAGGCTGCTAAATATACTTATTCTATCTATGGTAATCTCTCTGCTCTCTTTGCATTTTTATCGCGCTGCTTGTCTCTGCAACTTCAAAATAATAAAACAACTTTACTGCATCTTGCTGAAGATTCTCACCAACAAACCCCACCAAGCGCCCAAGATTATTATAGAGAAACTTCCCAAATCCCTCAAGCGATAAAAGATTTACACGCTCGAGACAACAAAACCATAGCCAAACGATTTTTTGGACTCATGGCAGTTATCGCCTCTCCATTTATAGCAACTTGGCTTTATGCCAATAGCGCATTTTATCCTTGCGGTCTATATAATGCAGTCGCCGATAGAGATGCACAAAAGGTTGAAAAACTTCTAAAGGCAGGATTAGACCCAAATGTGCAGTGTCATCACAATTTTCATATACTTGTTACAATCTTAGAAACAATATTGAATTTTCCATCGAGCAAAATGGACACTCCACTTGATAGAGCAGTCGAGGAAAATGGAAAACTTAATTATGAGACATTGAGGCTTTATGATACAAATGAGATTATCCAACTCTTGATAGAATCGGGAGCAAAACTCAAGGAATCGCATTTAAAAAATATTTTTAAATATGGCTCAACAGCAGTGACGGATTTATTCATAGACAAGATGGGATTAAGGACTAAAGTCAATGAAGAGCAGGCAAAAATTATCTTTACAGCCCTAAAGGATAGATATATACGAAACGAACAAGATTATCAAAAATACGAAGAACTTTTGGCATGGTGTTTAGAGTTTTTGCCCCACAATAAGCAAAGGCAAGAACTATTAGACAATGCCTTTTCTACCACAGGACGAGTGAAAAAAGCCAAGCTATTTTTAAAATATGGTGCAAATATTAATACCCTAATTTCTAATGGAGAAACGCGCCTTATGCTCGAACTCAGGAGCACTCCATTAGACGATGATTTCGTGATAATGTTGCTCGAACATGGTATCAACGTGAATATTAAGAACAATCATAACAATACGGCTTTGGATATTTTTAATCGACAGAATCAAAAAGGCTGGTATCAAGAGGATAAAAGGGAAATCGAAGCTTTACTCAAAGCAAAAGGCGCAAAAAGCGGGGCAGAGCTTTAATGAAGACAAATCAATCTTTAAAAGGAGAAAGTGTTGCAATGGACATATACCAAATGGGCTTTTAAGATAATGTTAGGATTAAATATCATCTTTGTGATTTTTATCTCCTTATTATTGCCCATTATAAATTGGATAGACGATAACATCTTGCACACAACAGAAGTATATGAAGCATTACTAACACAAGATGCAAGCCCAACTGAATATCTCTTAAAAAGTAAAGAGATTCTTTTGCCCATTGAGAAATGCACTTATAGGAGCATTATAAATAATGATTCTTGGTATATAGATGGGTGTATAGATAAAGAAAATCCTCTTAACATAAAAGAAGCCTATCTCTTTGTCGATGGATTTTTAGAAGCTTGGGGCGGAATCAAGGAAAATACAAGGCATGGATTGTGGCATAATGGCAGATACATAGAAATACTAGAAAATGGTCATTTAATTTCTCGAACTCTGGAGGAATAGCAATGAAAATAAAAAGTTATCTACCAAGAATCTACGATGCGCTTGCAGCTATTCTTTTGGTGATTGTTATGGGGATACCTTCGCTTATTCTTTGGGTTTTACTTGCATTTTATGCTTATGACGGAGTTTCAAAGTCTGTCCATCAAGGAGAGGCTAAAGCATATAAAGACGGAAAACGCGAAGGGAAATGGAATATCACATCAACCTATATTCTTCATAATGGCAATAATGGCAATAATGGCAAAACTTCAGCAGAAGGGCTTTATGCACAGGGTGTAAAAATTGGAACTTGGAAGGTGCAAACTCCTTACGAGCAATGCTTATATGAGTATGACAAAGGCGTTGTGAGGGAGGCAATTTGCCATGATACTCGTGCTTTTACCTATCGCACATTTGATGAATGGGGCAATCTTATTGAAAGCAAAAAAGGTTCAAGCGAGGAATGTAAGCGCTGATTATTTCGGGTATTATTATGGGAGGAGTTTATGCACTAATCCTTAAGTCTTATTTTGTAGGGACAATAAATTCGCATTCTGTGCTGAAACATTTCCTAATGCAAAATCAACGACTAAGACAGATTTAGCAATACGCCACTTATTGCCTGCCTTTTCTTGGCACAACAGCTCAACTTCATACCCCTCGCCTATTCTGCCCCGCGACCAAAAAATTGCGCCAACCCCTTGACAAACACCAAGTGTTAGGGCTTATAATATGCGCTGTGGTTTGTTGGCGCGCCCAAAAACGCACAAGGGCGGCGACAAAGCCGCGCAGACACGACACAAACGAGGTGGCAACGATGACATACACGATTATCGAGGTGGAACGCAAAAGCGGCATTCCCTCGCGCAAAATACGCTTTTGGCTCGACAAGGGGCTGTTTCCGCGCATTTACAAAGACAAAAACGGCGTGCGGCTTTTCAGCGCGCAAGATGTCGATTGGCTCTGCTGGATTGAGCTCTATCGCGGGCTTGGAATGAGCATCAAAGACATTGCGCATTACAGAAACCTCGCCGACAAGGGCGATTCAACGCTGCAAGAACGGCTCGCGATTATCCAAAGCCAAAAGGCGAAGAATCTCGCCGAGATTGCGAAGCTGCAAGAGGCGATTGCGATGCTTGAGTATAAAGAAAATCTTTATATCGAGCTTATCACAAACGGGAGCGCGCACTACAAACCGCGCAGTTTTGGCGAATGTAAGAAGATTCTGCAACAGCAATGCCAAACCAAAAAAAGAGGCAAAAAAGGAGAAAAGAATGCAAAATGAGGCTTGCGACAACAAGAGACGCGAAATATTGCGCGATGCGCTCGCGCTCGCTTTGGGCTCTGGCGCGTTTGGCACGCTGGACGCGCACGAGCAAAAACAAATACAAAATAAAGGAGAGACAATGACACGATTGGACAGAGGGCTTGCACAGCTTCAAGCGATTGACGGCGAGGCGGGGCAAAAGGTCATCGACAGCCTCGCGAACATCGCGCCCGATTTGGGCAAATTTATCATCGAGTTTGCGTTTGGCGACATCTACACGCGCGGCGAGCTAAACCTGCAAGAACGCGAGCTCATCACGCTTTCGAGCCTGCTCACGGCGGGCGGTTGCGAGCCGCAGCTTGAGGTGCATATCAACGCGGCACTCAATGTCGGAATCGCGCCCCAAAAGGTGATTGAGACCTTTATGCAGTGCATTCCATACACTGGATTCCCACGCGTGCTCAACGCGATTTTTGCCGCCAAGAAAGTCTTTGAGGAGAGGAAAATTGTTTAGAATCTGCCAAAAAATCGTGCAAAAAATCCAATCAGGTGCAAAACTTTGCTTTCTACTCGCGCTTTCGAGCCTCGTTGCGGGCAATGCGTGGAGCGCGGAATGGAATGCGCAAGATTTTGCAAATTTACATAACAAAGGAGAAAACATGAAAATTCTAATCATTGGCGCACATGGGAGCGTGGCGCGGTGGGTGATTGAGGCATTCCTTAAAAACACCGATGTGAATCTCGTGCTGTTCTTGCGCAATGCCAAGCGGCTCGAGCGAATCGAATCGCTGCAATCGCCGCGCGTGCAAGTCATCGAGGGAGACGCGACAGACAAAGACGCACTAAAAAAGGCGATGCAAGGCGTGGACGTCGTCTATGCCAATTTGGCGGGCAATCTCGCAAAAATGGCGACAACGATTGTCGAGGCGATGAACGAAAGCAAGGTTGAACGTTTGATTTGGATTAGTTCGTATGGAATCTACCAAAACGAATACCACGAGATTCCAAATCAGGCTTTTGGCAGCATCAACCCCGCGCTTGCGCCCTATCGCGAAAGTGCGCTGATTGTCGAGAGCTCGAATCTTAAATACACGATTATCCGTCCATGTTGGTTTAGTAATGTTGATGAGATTGATTATGAGCTCACGCAAAAGGGCGAGGCATTTAAGAACCCAAGCGGGCTGATTTCGCGCAAGAGTATCGCACATCTTGTCGTGCGCTTGGCGCTAGAGCCCGATTTTGGAATCCGTCAAAGTTTGGGGATTAATAAGCCGTAATTTCGCAATTAAAGGAGAAAAATGAAATACCGTAATTTACGAGACTTGAAAGTCTCTGCACTTGGCTTTGGGTGCATGGGAATGAGCACCGGATATGGCAAGGCGGGAGACAAAAAAGAGATGATTGCTCTTGTTTGCGAGGCAATAGACTTGGGGATTAATTTCTTCGACACTGCCGAAGCCTATGGACCCTATACCAACGAAGAGCTTGTGGGCGAAGCCTTGCAGGGGCGAAGAGACAAAGTCATCTTGGCAAGCAAGTTTGGATTTGACTTGCAAAATGGGGGGGCTAGATTCTCGCCCAGAACATATTAAAAAAGTGGTAGAAGAAAGCCTAAAACGTCTTAGGACGGATTATATCGACTTGTATTACCAACACAGAGTCGACCCGAAAGTTCCTATCGAAGAAGTCGCGCACACGATGAACGAGCTCAAAAAAGAGGGCAAAATTCGCGCCTTTGGAATGAGCGAAGCAGAACCAAAATTTGTAGAACGAGCAAATGCAATCTCGCCTGTGAGCGCATTACAAAATGAGTATTCACTTTGGACACGTGAAGCAGAAAAAGAGGCTTTTGGATTATGTGAACATTTGGATATTGGATTTGTTTCGTGGGGCACAATGGGGCAAGGATTTTTTAGTGGCAAGGTGCAGGCAAACGAAAAATTTGGCGCAGATGATTTTCGCTCGATGTTTCATCGATTCACACCAGAAGCCTTGAAAGCAAACCAAGTTTTGCTCGATTTCATTCGCGAACTCGCGGATTCTAAAAAAGCCACGCCCGCTCAAATTGCTCTCGCTTGGGCACTTGCCCAAAAACCCTTTATTGTCCCCATTGTTGGGATTAATAAAAGCGAACATTTGAAAGAGAATCTTGGGGCACTCGAGCTAAGTTTTAGCAACGAAGAGCTAGCAGAAATCAAAAATCGGCTAGAATCCATTACGATTGTTGGCGATAGATTATGTGATGCGTTTAATCGCGACATCTTAGCACAAAAGGAAAATGATGCGTAACTCAAAACATAAATCTACACAAGGAATCGCAATGCACAATCGGAGAAAATTTCTCAAAACCCTTGCCCTCACGGACGCAGTCATAGGCGCAGGCGCAATGCCCGTATTTGCGCAAAGCAATACAAACAACAAAGGAGTAGCGATGAAAAGTGTACAGCTAGGGAAACTCAAAGTCAGTCAGCTTGGGCTTGGTTGCATGGGCATGAGCTATGGCTATGGAAAAGCTAAAGATGAGAATGCAATGATAAACCTCATTCACAAGGCGTATGATTTGGGCATTACATTCTTCGACACCGCCGAAGTCTATGGTCCATACACCAACGAAACGCTTGTTGGCAAGGCTCTGAAGCCGTTTCGCGACAAGGTCGTTCTGGCGACCAAGTTTGGAATCCAAATCGAAAATGGCAAGCAGGTTGTAACGAGCGATTTGCGGCAGATTCGCCTCTCGCTCGAGGGCAGCCTCAAGCGGTTGCAGACAGATTGTGTCGATTTGTATTATCAGCACCGAGTCGACCCGAACGTCCCTGTCGCAGAGGTTGCCGCGCTCATGCAAGAATTTGTTAAAGAAGGTAAAATCTTGGCATGGGGCATGAGCGAAGCGGGGGTTGAGAGTATCAAGAAGGCACATGCTGTTTTTCCGCTTAGTGCCGTGCAGAGTGAATATTCTATGTGGTGGCGCGAGCCTGAAAAAGAGCTTTTGCCGCTTCTTGAATCTCTTGGCATTGGCTTTGTGCCTTTTTCGCCTTTGGGCAAGGGCTTTTTGGCAGGGAAGTTTGACAAAAATGCGACCTTTGCGAGCGATGATTTTCGCAGCACCGTGCCGCGATTCCAAAAGGAAAATTTGCAGGCAAATATGGTGCTTGTCGAGCTGATTCGCGACATTGCGCGCCAAAAGAACGCTACGGCGGCGCAGATTGCGCTTGCTTGGGTGTGCGCGCAAAAGCCCTTTATCGCGCCGATTTTTGGCACAACCAACGCGAGCAGGCTCGAGGAGAATCTCCAATCGAGCGCGATTGCCTTGAGCAGCGAGGATTTGCGCGCCATCAATGCCGCGCTTGGCAAAATTACGATTGTGGGCGACAGGTATAGCGGCGAGGCGGCAAAGCGTGTCGGGAAATAGCGCAATCGCGTTAGGCGCGCCTCGAGAAACACGCAAAATGTGCCGATAATATGGTATAATGCGGCTCTGATTTCTGCTTAAGGAGCTAGAATGCGCTATTTTATCGGCGTGGCGTCAAAGAATCATATCGAGGTTGGTTGTGCTGGGGGGTTTGCGCAGCTCTGCCATGGCAAGGCTGCGCCTCTTAAAAGAATGCGGCAGGGGGATAGAATCGTCTATTATAGCCCAAAACTTTGCATGGATTCTAAAGAACATTACCAAAAATTTACGGCTTTGGGAACGATTGCCGATGAAAATGTGTATCAAGTCGAGATGTTTCAAGGCTTCTTTCCTTTTCGGCGCAATGTTGTGTGGGACACGATTGTGCGAGAATGCCCGCTTGGCATCGCAAAGACGCATTGCGAATGGAAAGAATATGCGCCAAAATTGCGCTTTGGGCACTTTGAGGTTTCAGAAAGCTTTTTTGGGTTTTTGGCAGGGTATATGATGGGAGATTCTTATGGAGAATAAAATATGTCAAAGTTGCGGTATGCCCATAGATTCAGAAGAACAATTGGGTCGTAATCAAGATGGAAGCATAAACCTTGATTATTGCAAATATTGTTATGAAAATGGTGATTTTATAGACAAAGTATCGATGCAGGAATATATACAAATGTGCTCTTTATATGGCGCACAAGCGGGAATGACAAATGAGCAAATGAGGCAATATTGCACGAAATTATTCCCGACCTTGAAAAGGTGGCGGGGTGTGTGATAGAAGATTCTTGTGTGCAATCAAATATGCTAAAGTTATGATGTGTCCTAGAATCCAATTTTGAAATTTATCAGTGTCTGGGAATCGACAAGCCGCAAAACACAACATTAGTAAGGTGATTTTAGAGATTCAAGATTTTAAGTTGCTTTTGTATCTCTTCTTCTGAAAGATATATACCAAATACTCTTGATAATGCACTACCAACTTGTATAAACATGTCGCCTTTGCCCAAAAGCTTTTCTGCGCCCGCTCTATCTAAGATAATTTTAGACTCATTGACATTTTTTGTTTGTAACGCAATACTGCTTGGAATATTCGTTTTTAATCCCCTAAGGGTTGTTCCATCTGGTCGCTGTGTACCTAAAACTAAGTGAATTTTAGATTCTCTAGCTTTTTGGGCTAATCTTTTTAGAGAATCTTTAATCTGCGGCTTTTCATCTATTAAATCATTTAGTTCATCAACAATCAAAATTTTATAAGGCATATTATCAAAACTATCTCCACTAGCTACATGCTCATATCTTCTGTCCATAAGTGTTACTAAATCTTCCACATATTGTATCGCGCTTTCATTGTCCTTAATTATATGGATAGATTTAATGTTTTCAAATTCCCTGAAACTTACTCCTCTTTTTGGGTCTATGATAGCGATTTCTACATTTTTATGATTCAAAAGACAAAGAATCATCGTTTTTAGAAAAACACTTTTTCCACTTCCTGTTGTGCCTGCAACGAACAAATGCGGAGTGCCTTTTAAATCAAAGCAAAAGGGCTCTTTATCTACATTCATTCCAGCAAAAACACCAAGTGCATAATTTTGTTTTTGCAGAGATAATAAGCCTTGCTGAAATTCTTTTAATCCTAAATTTTGCCATTGTGTTTGAGGCTTAGCGATTTGAATACTATATGCTTTACTTAATCCTTTGCAGGATTCTATAAAAATACTTTCTTCTTTTGCTCTTTTATTTCTCAAGCTCCCGGAT
>CAMXAV010000014.1 GCA_947179285.1 uncultured Helicobacter sp. | reverse complement strand
GCTTGGCGTTGAGCACCGTGTGCGGGATTCGCTGCTTCTTGAGCAGCGCATGCAGAATCTCGCTCTTCTCAATCGAAGCCGTGCCCACGAGCACGGGCTGCCCGCGCGCGTTGAGCTCGGCAATCTTGGCAATCACGGCGTTAAACTTCTCTTTCTCGGTGCTGTAAATCAAATCGTTCAAATCCTGCCGTCTAATCGGCACATTCGTGGGAATGCTCACGACCTCGAGCCCATAGATTTGCAAAAACTCTGTCGCCTCTGTCTGCGCCGTGCCCGTCATTCCCGCGAGCTTGTCATAGAGGCGAAAATAGTTTTGAAAGGTGATGTCGGCGAGCGTCTGCGTTTCTTCCTTAATCGCCACGTCCTCCTTTGCCTCGAGCGCTTGGTGCAAGCCCTCGCTAAAGCGCCGCCCAACGCTCAAGCGCCCCGTAAATTCATCGACAATCACGACTTCGCCATTCTGCACGACATAATCTTTATCTTTGGCAAAGAGATAGTTTGCCTTCAGGGCTTGGTCGAGCTGATGTGCCAGAATCGCGTTGTCGATGCTGTAGAGATTCTCAATCCCGAATCCCTCTTGCGCCTTGCTCACGCCGCTATCGGTAATCAGAATCACGCGGTTTTTTTCGTCAATGCTGAAATCCTCATCGACAACGAGCTTGAGCGCGATTTCATTTGCTTTTTTGTAATGTTCAAGCTTGTGGTTTGCAGGTCCCGAGATGATGAGCGGCGTGCGCGCCTCGTCAATCAGAATCGAATCGACCTCATCGACAATCGCGTAATGGTGCGTGCGCTGTACCTTGTCGTCTAGCGCGTATTTCATGTTGTCGCGCAAATAATCAAAGCCAAACTCGTTGTTCGTGCCATACGTGATGTCGCATCGGTATGCCTCGATTCTCTGCGCGTCATCGACACAATCGCTCGTAACGACACCGACAGAATAGCCCAAAAACTCATACAATGGCGCAAGCTCGGTCGAATCGCGCTTGGCGAGGTAGTCGTTTACGGTGATGATATGCACGCCAAGCCCCGTCATTGCGTTGAGCACGACAGGCAATGTCGCGACAAGCGTCTTGCCCTCGCCCGTTTTCATCTCGGCAATCTTGTGTTCATGCAGCACCATGCCGCCGATGAGCTGCACATCGAAATGCCGCATGTTCAAGATTCTGCGGCTCGCCTCGCGCGTTATCGCAAAGCTATCAGGCAGAAGAGAATCGAGGCTCTGCCCATCGCGCGCCTTTTGGCGCAGCGCGTCAAACGCGGCGCGAAGCTCGGTATCGCTCATGTTTTGATAATGAGATTCGAGCGCGTTAATGCGTTGGATTTTCTTGCGGTATTGTTTAATTTGTCGGTCGTTTGTGCTGCCAAAGATAGAGGCAAAAAAGCGTTGAATCATCGCGAAACCTTTATTTGATAATCGTGCATTTTAGCATAAAACAAGCCACAAGAATCTAGCGATTGTGCCGCACAACATCAACATGGCTTGGTGGTTGAAACTCGAACACGGAATCGGCGATTTTCGCGTTCGAGCGGCAATTCGCAAACACAATCTTGACGCGATTCTCGAACTCATCGAGATATTCAATGCTCGCGGGCAATTCTTTGGAATCGACATTCAAGACATATTCCTTGCCCTCAATCATCGCGCGGTAGCGCCCGTCTTTTTGCTTTTTGGCGTTGCGCAACAGCGCAGAAAAATCGAGCACCTTATCATCGATGGTGATAATCGTTACCTGCTCGAGCTTGGGCTCGTAAATCATCGCCTCTTTGCCATCGAAATAGAGATGTTTCGTTGTCGGCGCGACATAGTCCCAACGCACATGCACGGGCTTTTTGAGATAGAGCTTGCCCTGATACACAATCGTTTCGCCCTCGAGTGTCGTAATCTCTTGCGTGAAATTGCCTTGCAGGGTCTTGAGATTCTCAAAAGCCCCAAAAAGCGGCGCGCACAAGAAGCAGAAGAAAAACAAAAAACGCATAAAAATCCTTTGGTGTGGTTTTTTGATGTGATTCTAGCCGCTGCGGCTTGAGAGGAACAAATCCTCGCTGCAAATCTCGTTGCCATCGCTCAAAATCGCGGCGCGTTCAACGACAGACAAGAGCTCGCGAATGTTGCCAGGCCAGTTGTATGCGAGCAGGCAATCTTTGGATTCTTGGCTAAGCGTCTTTGGCTCAAAGCCATATTGCACGCAGACTTCGGCGAGCTTTGCCTCGCATAGCGGCAGAATCTCCTCTTTGCGCTCGCGCAGGGGCGGAATCTGCACGGGAATGGTTTGGAGGCGAAAGAATAAATCCTCGCGAAACTCGTGGCTTTTGATTTTTTGCTGAATATCCGCGTTTGTCGCCGAGACAACGCGAAACTCGACCTTAATGGGCTTGCTGCTGCCAAGCCGCACAACCTCGCGTTCTTGCAACACGCGCAGAATCTTCGCCTGCAACCCAAGCGGCATTTCGCCGATTTCATCGAGGAAAATCGTCCCGCCATGTGCGGCTTCAAACTTGCCGCTATGCCCCTCTGTTGCGTCTGTGAAAGCGCCTTTCTCGTAGCCAAAGAGCTCGGATTCGAGCAGATTATCAGGAATGGCAGCCATATTAATCGCGACAAACGGCGCTTTGGCGCGCGGCGAGTTGTTGTGAATGTATTGCGCAAGCACCTCCTTGCCCACGCCGCTTTCGCCCAAGAGCAAGATAGACGCATCGGTATTTGCGGCTTTCGAGACGACCTTGAGCACCTTATCAAACGTTGGCGATGTCGCGACAAAATCCTTGCTCGAATCCACAGCGGCGGGGTGCTTGCTCTGCACCTTTTGCGCCTTTGCCGATCGGCGAATCGCCGCAACGAGCGTTTCGACTTCTAAGGGCTTTGTCAGAAAATCCTTGACGCCGAGCCGAATCGATTCAATCGCCTTGTTCAATGTCGCGTTGCCCGTGATGATAATCGCCTCATAGCGCCCATTGAGATGTTCCAAAAACTCGATTCCGTCCATGCCGGGCATGTTAATATCGGTGATAATCAGCTCGAAGCTATCATCGAGCTTCTTGAGCGCGTCTTTGGCATTCTTGAACGCAACGATTTGAAACTCGGGATACTCGCCCAACGCAATCTCGAGCGATTTGCGCATGTTAATATCATCTTCGATAATCGCGATTTTCATCTGCTACTCCTTTATGTCTAAGATTTCAACAACCGCATAGCCGTCAATCTCGCGCGCACGCAGCACGACAGGCGCAATCCAAAGCGTGGTTGTCGAGCGGCTCGCGAGGTTGAGCACCGTCGTGTCGTCTCGAAGCCCGATTCCGTTGCGCATGAAACACAGCAACATCGCGTCTTTTTCTGTGCGCAGGCGGTAAAACACCGTGAGGTCGCCAAGCGGCTCGCCAATCTCGCATGTGGCGCGCACATCGAAAGCTTTGGGGACACTCATGCTCCGCGCGACATTGTAGGCTTCGTTAATCAGCATGCCGTTGCGCATTGCGGCGCGATACGAAAAGATATAGAAATCATGCGCATATGCACAAGCGAGCAAGAGCATGCCAAGACAGATTCTCATTGCAACAATGCCTGCTCCTCTTCGTCTTTGGGGCATTTGGCAATCGAGACGACTTTTTCGCCCTCGGCGACATTGACGATAATCACGCCGCTTGTGTTGCGCCCCGCCTTGCGAATGGTGTGCATATCCACGCGAATCATCTTGCCGTTGCCCGTGAGCAACATCAAATCCATGCTCTCATCGACATTCACGATTCCCACGAGCTGCCCCGTCTTTTGCGTGAGCTTCATCGCAATCACTCCCTTGCCGCCGCGCCTTGTCATGCGATACTCGCATGCCTGCGTGCGCTTGCCGATTCCCTGCTCGCTGACACTCAAGATTTCTGCGTCTTCGGAATCAATCACCGTTGCGCCCGTTACATAGTCGTTTTCTTCTTTGAAGCGAATCGCCGTTACGCCGCGCGTGTTGCGCCCTGTGTCGCGCACCTCGTTTGCCAAGAATCGCACAGCCATGCCATGATACGTCACAACCAACACCTGCTGCGCCTGCTCGTTGTCGATAATCTTTGCCATCACGAGTTCATCGTCATCATCGAGGCTAATCGCGCGGATTCCAACCGAGCGAATGTTCTTAAACTCGCTTAGGTTTGTGCGCTTCATCAAGCCCTTTTTCGTGAAAAACGCAATCGATTTGTTGCTTTCAAAGTCTTTTGTCGTAATCGTTGCCTTAATTTTTTCGCCCGGCGCAAGGTTGATGAGATTCACAACCGCCTTGCCAATCGCCGTGCGGCTTGCTTCGGGAATCTTATAGACCTTGAGCCAATAGAGTTGCCCTCTGTCGGTGAGGAACAAAATCGTATCATGCGTGCTCGAGACGAAGAAGCTCTCGATGAAATCATCATCATGCGTGTTTGCGCCAATCTTGCCCTTGCCGCCTCGGTGCTGCTTCTCGTAGATGCGAATCGGCACACGCTTGACATAGCCGCGGTGGCTCATCGTTACGACAACATTTTCATCGAGAATCAAATCTTCCTCATCAATGCTTTCATAGTCCTCGACAATCTCCGTGCGCCGCTCGTCATAGAACCGCTCGCGCACTTCGACAAGCTCGGTCTTGATGACATTGTTCAGCTCCTCTTCGCTCTTTAGAATCTTCTCGAGCCCCGCAATCTGTTCGAGCAATTCTTGGTATTCCTTCTCGATTTTGTCGCGTTCAAGCCCCGTGAGGCGCTGCAAGCGCATATCGAGGATTGCCTGCGCCTGAATCTCGCTCAATGTGTAGCGGCTCATGAGCTCGGCTTTAGCGACTTTCGGGTCGGAGCTCGCCTTCAAAAGCGCGACAATCTCATCGATATGCTCGAGCGCAACGCGCAAGCCCTCGAGCAAATGCACGCGCGCGCGCGCCTTTTGGAGCTCGAAGATGATGCGGCGGATAATCACGCTCTTGCGGTGGTTGATGAACAGCTGCAACAGCTCGATGAGTGTAAAGATTTTGGGGCGCTTGTCGCAGATGGCAAGCAGAATGATTCCAAATGTCGTCTCCATTGGCGTGGATTTGAACAAATGATTGAGCACAATCTCACTCATCGCGTCTCGCTTGAGCTCGACAACAACGCGCACGCCCTCGCGGTCGCTCTCATCGCGCACTTCGCTGATTCCCTCAATCGCCTTCTCCTTCGCGAGCTCGGCAATCTGCTCGACAAGCCGCGCCTTGTTGACTTGGTAGGGCAGTTCATCGATAATAATTAAATCTTTTGTTTTTGTGCTCTCGATATGCGTCTTGGCGCGCACCTTGACGCGCCCGCGCCCTGTTGCGTACGCCTCTTTGATTCCGTGTTTGCCATAGATAATGCCGCCTGTGGGGAAGTCTGGACCTTTTAAATATTCCATAATCTCGGGGAGGCTCGAATCGGGGTTGTCGATGAGGTGCAATGTCGCGTCTATCACCTCGCTTAGGCGATGTGGCGGAATGTTTGTCGCCATGCCCACAGCGATTCCGTTGCTGCCATTCACGAGCAGATTGGAATCCGACTAGGCAGCACCTCGGGTTCTTGCTGGCTGCCGTCATAGTTGGGAATAAAAGTAACAGTTTCTTTTTCAATATCGCGCAAAATCTCTTCGCTCGCAGATGTCATGCGCGCTTCGGTGTAGCGCATTGCGGCTGCGCTGTCGCCGTCCATCGAGCCAAAGTTGCCCTGCCCATCGATGAGCTGCAAGCGCATCGAAAAATCTTGCGCCATACGCACAAGCGCGTCATACACGGCGCTATCGCCATGCGGGTGGTATTTTCCTATCACGTCCCCGACAATGCGTGCGCTCTTTTTGTGCGGGCTGCGCGCGCCCATTCCGAGCTCGTGCATCGCATAGAGAATCCTGCGATGAACGGGCTTGAGCCCATCGCGCGCATCGGGCAACGCGCGCCCGATAATCACGCTCATTGAGTATTCAAGATAGCTTTCCTCAACGGATTGTTTGATTTTGATATTCTGAATGCTTTCTTCCATATCTGCCATAGCCTTCCATTTTTAGCAAAAACCATTTTAGCATAAACTTCCTAACACGATGAAATTGGCGCGCAAACTCTTGCAAATTCAGATTTTTTTGGATAGAATACAACATCGAAGTTAAGGACAACAAACGATGAACAAAAAAGTCGCCTTGCTGATGAGTGGAGGAGTCGACTCGTCTTATTGCGCGTATTTGTTAAAAGAGCAGGGATACGAGATTCATGGAATCTATCTCAAGCTGCATGGGCGCGAAGAGCTGCACGCCGCAAATATTCGCAATATCCAAAAAGCAAGCGCTCATTTAGGCTTTGGCTACGATGTCTTAGACGCACAAGAACTTTTCAAAGAACATGTCTATAACGAGTTTGTGCGCGGCTACCAAGAAGGGCGCACGCCCAATCCATGCGCGATGTGCAACCCACGCATGAAATTTGGCTTTGCATTTGCAAAGGCAATGGAAATGGGCTGTGATTATATCGCAACGGGGCATTACGCACGCGTTGCAAAAGGCAGAATCCGCGAGGCATTCGATTCGCGCAAAGACCAAAGCTATTTTTTGTTTGGAATCCCACAAGAGGCAATTGACCGCGTGATTTTCCCTTTGGGCGAAATGCTCAAGCAAGACATCAAGCCCATTGCGCTTGCCAAGCTCCCTTGGCTAGGGAATATCGAGACATATAAAGAATCCCAAGAAATCTGCTTTGTCGAAAAAGACTATGTCGATGTGCTTAAGCAACATGTCTCTGTCGAGCAGACAGGCGAGATTATGAACACGCAAGGACAGAGAATCGGCACACACAAGGGCTATATGCAATACACTATCGGCAAACGCAAGGGCTTCTTTGTCCATGGCGCGCATACGCCGCACTATGTGCTCGCCATTCACCCCAAAGAAAACCAAATCGTTGTCGGCACAAAAGACGAGCTCGCCAAGAATCGCGTGCTCGCCAATCCGCTCGCCCTGCCGCATGATTTCACGTCACGTGAATGTATGGTCAAGATTCGCTACCGCAGCCCCAAAACGCCTGCGAGCGTCCATCTCGATTCACGAGGGCAGCTGATTGCCAATCTCAAAGAGCATGCCTATGGCGTTGCCAACGGGCAGGCGCTGGTGCTGTATGACGGCGACTTGGTGCTTGGCGGTGGCTTCATCGTGCATTCAGAGATTGCCCCATCTTAGGTCAAGGAGGAGACTATGATTCGAAGTAGCGGAAACAGAAACAGCAGAATAGAACCACCAAAGACTGTCAAAGGGTATCGTGAACATTACGACAATAAAATCAACAAGAAGCGAAAGGTTGTCTATATTGACGAAAATGACCCAAATTACCTTTCTTATGTGCTTTCGATGGATTTAGAGGTTCGCCCTATTCCGAAAGAAAAGACCAAATAGCACAATCGGCAAAACATCGTCCTAGCAAAGGTTCGCTTTGTTGTTGTTTGCGGAAGTCGCTTCCGCAAACGCTTTGTGAGACGACAATGGCTAGATAGCGCCTTGTCGCCGTCATGGAGATAGCAGAGGGAATCTTTTGCTTTGTCCCTAATCGCATGATAGCCTAACACATGGGCATTGCGATTGCAGATTACATCTCTTACAAGCAGGAGCAATGTTGCATGAAAAGCTACAAAATCTTCAGCGGAACGGCGCACCCGCGCTTCGCCGCTGATGTTGCAAAAAACCTTGATGTTTTGCTATCCCCCGCCGAGATTACGCGCTTTAGCGATGGCGAAATCAGCGTGCGAATCTCCGAAAGCGTGCGCGGCTATGATGTGTTTGTGATTCAGCCCACATGCGCTCCAGCAAACGATAGCCTGATGGAACTCTTGATTATCGCCGATGCGATGAAGCGCAGCTCTGCTGCCTCGATTACAGCGGTGATTCCCTATTTTGGCTATGCGCGCCAAGACCGCAAAGCCGCGCCGCGCGTGCCCATTAGCGCCAAGCTCGTTGCCGATTTGCTCCAAACCGCAGGCGTGAATCGTGTCGTTACGATGGACCTCCACGCGGGGCAGATTCAGGGCTTTTTCGACATTCCTGTCGACAATCTCTATGGCTCGATTGTGTTCAAGGAATATGTCGAGAATCTCAACCTGATTCACCCCATTGTCGCGAGCCCCGACATCGGCGGCGTGGCGCGCGCGCGCTATTTTGCAAAGCTGCTAAACCTTGATTTGGCAATCATCGACAAGCGCCGCCAAAAGGCAAACGAAAGCGAGGTGATGAACATCATCGGCGATGTGCAGGGCAAGAGCGTGATTCTGCTCGATGATATGATTGACACAGCGGGCACAATGCTCAAAGCCGCCGAGGCGCTCAAGAGGGCAGGCGCGCGCGCCGTGCTCGCGTTTGGCACGCATGCCGTCTTTAGCGGCGCGGCGAAAGAGAGAATCGAGAGCCCAGCGATTGACAATGTCGTTGTTACCGACACAATCCCGCTGCACAACCCCCACAACAAAATCAAAATACTAAGCGTTGCTTCGCTATTTGCCGAAGTGATACGAAGGATTTATCGTAATGAAAGCGTTCAATCATTGTTTGATTAAAATTTGCGTTGCGTTGCTTTGTTGCGCCGCATTTGCGCATGCCGAGAAGATTGCTGAGATTCTAAAGAGCGGCACAAATCCGCAAGTCTTGTTGCAAACGACATCGGGCGAGCTCACGCTCGAACTCTTTCCCAAAGCCGCGCCTAAGGCTGTCGAGAACTTCTTGCGGCTCGTGGAGATGGGCTATTACAACGGCATTGGATTCCACAGAATCATCAAGGGCTTTATGATTCAAGGCGGCGACCCAACGGGCACGGGGCGCGGCGGCAGCTCGATTTGGAACAAGCCCTTTGAAGACGAAATCGCGCTCGGCTATACCTTCGACCGCGGCGGCGTCTTGGCGATGGCAAACGCAGGCGCAAACACCAATGGTTCGCAGTTTTTCATCACAACCGCAAAAGCGCCATGGCTAGACGGCAAGCACACTATCTTTGGCGAAGTCAAAAGCGGCTTCGAGACGCTCAACGCCATCGAATCGATTCCAACCGATTCCAACAATCGCCCGCAAGAAACCCCACGCATCTTGCAGGCGAGCATTTTGCCTAGCGAGTGATTGCCTACTCGACAATGCGCGGCAGTGTGATTCCCTGCTGCTTTTGGTATTTGCCGCTCTTGTCTTTGTAGCTCACCTCGCAATCGCAATCGCCCTCGAAAAACAGCACTTGGGCGATTCCCTCGTTCGCATAAATCTTCGCGGGCAAGGGCGTTGTGTTGCTAATCTCAATCGTGATATACCCCTCAAACTCGGGCTCGAAGGGCGTAACATTCACGATAATCCCGCAACGCGCGTATGTGCTTTTGCCCACGCAAATCGCAAGCACATTGCGCGGAATCTTGAAATACTCAATCGTGCGTGCGAGCGCAAACGAGTTGGGCGGGATAATACAAACATCGCCGCGAAAATCAATCGTATTTGTGAGCTGAAAATCTTTGGGGTCCACAACGGTGGTGTTGATGTTTGTGAAAATCTTAAATTCATCGCTCACGCGAATATCATAGCCGTAGCTGCTCAATCCATAGCTAATCACACCCTTGCCCACCTGATTC